>DATDGH010000028.1:0-2695 GCA_036522215.1 Candidatus Angelobacter sp.
AGTGGACGGTTACCGACCTCTACCAGACCATCCAGAAGGCCACCCCGTTCGCCACCCTCAGCAAGAACGTGCTCGACGCGGTGCTCGACATGCTGGCCGGCCGGTATCCGAGCGAGGAGTTCGCCGGCCAGCGGCCGCGCATCGTCTGGGACCTGACACCAGCTCGTGATTGCGCTCGAAAAGCCCGGGGGAATCGACCAGATTCGTAAGATTGACAGCGTTGAGAATGTCACCCACGGTAACCGAGGCTTGCAGCAATTTCGCCGGATCAGGCGTAATCAGGAATTCCGGCTGCTGACCGCCCTGTACCACGACCGTGGCCACGCCGGTCATGCGGTTTAGCCGTGGCGCAATATCATAGGTAGCCATCTCCCACAATTGCGTCGGCGCAACCTTATCTGAAGTCAGGCTGTAGCCCAGGATGGGAAAGGAGGCAAAGGTCAGCCGGTTACTGCGGATCTTTGTGTCCTTGGGTAGCTCCGGCGACACCTTGGAGAGAGCGGCGTCTACCAACTGGAGGGTCTGGAACATGTCCACTTGCCAGTTGAAAAACAGATCAATCTCGGCTGATCCCCGGCTGGTGATGGAACGCACGGTCTCCAGACCTTGTACGCTATTAACCGCCTGCTCGACGGGGCGCGTGATTGTGACCATCATCTGGTCGATGGGCATGACCCCGTTCTCTATGCCTATAACGATGCGGGGAAAATCAGTAGAGGGAAAGACCGCCACAGGAATGGTGAAAGCTAAATAGGCGCCCACGAACGCTATCACGACGATCAAAAAGATCAGTGACTTAGCGTGGTCTGCTAACCAATAGCCTTCGCCGGTCTGATGGCCAACCTCCGCCCCGTTTTTTACGCTCTGACTGTTCATGTTCAGTATTCAGTAGTTACTGCTTTTTCTTTCCGGCGTCGGGCTTCGCCTTGCCTTTGTCCTGCCCTTTGCTCTTATCCGTGCTCTTATCTTTGCCACTGTCACTCTGATCCTTGACGCTGGTGTCGTCCTTCTTCTCGTCGTCCTGCTTTTCCGTCTCTCCTTCTGTAGCAGCGGGTTTCTCCACCTTCACCTTCAGCGGCCAAATCAGGTTACGGCTTTCAGCTTCCTTCTGATCGGGCAAGCCATAGGCGCCCTGGCTGATGACTTGTTCTCCCGGCTTCAATCCTGAGACGATCTGGACTTGCTGGTCTGTACCGATGCCTGTTTCCACATCACGGCTTTGCGCCCGGCTTTGCGAATCAACCACCATAACGGTTGCCTTGTTTGCGTTGGGCTCCAGCAGCGCCGATGTTGGAATCACCAAGGCATTGTGCGCGGTTTGGGTGGTGATGGCCAAGTGTGCTGTTGTGCCCGGACGCAGTTGCTGGTCCGCGTTCCTGGCCTGCACCCAGATCTCCACAGTCGTGCTGTTAGGATCGAGCGCCGGGCTCACGAGCGTCACCGTGCCGTCAACCGGGTCCAGGCCTGCGACCGTAATCGTGGCCTTGTCTCCGTTGTGAAGGAGCAAAGCATCCGACTGCGGGATATGCGCAACGGCTTTGATGTTGGAAAGATTCATCACGGTGACCAGCGGCGCCGAACTGGACGCCATCTCTCCCGGATACAGCGGACGGTCAGTCACCCAACCATCAATCGGGCTGCGAATCTCTGTGTAGCTGAATTGCGCCTCGGCAGCCAGGAACTTCCCTTTTGCAGATGTGAGTTGGCCCTCCGCCGACTTCATGGTTTGTTGCCTGACAATGGCATTCAAAGAGTCCAGATGTTTCTTTGCCTGGTCGTACTGGCTGCTGGCCTGCGCCAGGGTCACACCAGCATCGTCCAACTCCTTGCGCGGAAGCGCGCCCTGCTGGTAGAGCAATTCTCTGCTGGAATACATCTTCTGAGCAGCATCCCGCGCCTTTTGTGCGGTTTGTACGTCCAGGTTGGCCTTCTGGATATCTTCCGGCAGGGTTGCACCTATGCTGGTCGCGTAGGTCGCCTGGGCCTGCTCGTATGCGCCCTGATTGTCCACTTTGGCGCCGAACAGGTCGCGATTTTCCAGCTCTGCCAGCAATTGGCCTTTGCGCACCTTTTGTCCGCGCACCACATAGAACTTGCGCACCGGAGAGCTGACCTTGGGAGTAATCATGGACTGGGCGATGGGAAAGATCACGCCTTCCGTGGTCACCATCCTGGAAATATCAGTCTGCTGTACGGCTGCAACCTGGACTGGTATCTCCGCCTCCACTTTTTGCTCCGTGGTCTTGCATCCCACCAGGGAAGCTAGTGCGAACGCCGCAAAAGCGATCGCAATCCACATCTTTTGAATTGTATTTTTCTTCATAAGAATCAATCTGTTATAGCAATAATTTACATTCTCACTTCAACTCTTGATCACCTGATTCCTCACAGACTTCCTGTCAGCGCTTGCAATCCCGCCAGCGCAGCCCGATAACGCACCACGCCATCGGAGTAGGCATTACGCGCCTGCGTCAATGTGTTCTGGGCATCCACCACCTCCAGCACCGTGGACTCGCCGGCCTGATAGCGCAGAGTAGTGAGCCGCAGACTCTCCGCCGCCAAGTCAGCAGAACTCTTCAGCAGCTCCAATTCTGCTAACGCCGCCTGGGCTTCATTGTAAGACTCGCGAATGTTTGCCAGCAGTTTGCGCTGGGCAAAGGAAAGCTCACGCTGCGCCTGCTTTCGTTTTAGATCC
>DATDGH010000029.1:0-4945 GCA_036522215.1 Candidatus Angelobacter sp.
GAGCATAACAAACGGGCGAGGGAAGAGGGGACAAGGAACAGGAGGAATCGCCGTGAAAGTGAAGTACCCTGCGTACCTTATTGAAATTACGTGGCACGGATGGCTCACCAAACCGCAATAAGGCACGTTCTGGACAGTTACAGCCTTTTCATAATTACCGTAAACCGATTTCGTGACCATGCCAACGATGCTGCAACTCTTCAGCCTGAAACGGTTGCGGGCTGAATGTCGAAGACCCCGGCTGGCCGTGGGCTGACTGCTGAGTGCTAATTACTAAATCCATTTTGGATCGGACCGCCAACAGAGAGACCACACATATACAACAAATTCAGCTTTGGCCATTTAAGGTTTGCACACGTTCTGGACAGCTAGGATTCATACCGGAATCGTGTGCGTTTGTACCTAAACTCGATGGTATTTGTCCCTCCGCCTGTTCCAGATCGCCAGATTACGTTTAATGTGAACAGCAATCAGTCGCAAGAGTGTTGTGCAAGCCAGGAAGCGATGGATTTTGAAGGAGGAATTGTCATCATGAGAATCAACTGCACATCCCCACTCGCCACTGTCTGCATTTTGCTCCTCTGCTGCAGCGTGTTGCTCCCGCTACAATCAGAGGGCCAAACCAGCGTGACCACGTATCGTTACGACAATTCCCGCTCCGGCGTGAATTCGCAAGAGGCTGTGCTTTCGCCTTTTAATGTCACTGCCAGCCAGTTTGGCAAATGGTTTTCGCAGAGCGTGGATGGCTATATCTTCGCGCAGCCCCTCTATGTGCCTAACCTCGCGATTCCTGGAAGAGGTACGCACAACGTCGTATTTGTGGCGACTGAGACCGACAAAGTCTACGCCTTCGATGCCGACAGCAATCAGAGCGCACTTTGGAGCCGGACCCTGATCGATACTGCTCACGGCGAGCTACCGATGAACACACCGGATCCAAGCACTGGAACCAGTGACGTTACAGACTCCGGCTATGCCAAAACCGTAAATGGAATCATGGGCCCTAAGGTCGGAATCACCAGTACGCCGGTAATTGATTTGAGCAGCAATAGAATGTATGTTGTGACCAAATCAAAATACCCTGACCCCAGCAACCCGGCTAACTACCTGTTTATTTATCGCCTTCATGCCTTGGACATCACAACCGGAGTGGAGTCAATCCCGCCGGTTCCCATTCAACCCCCCAGTAGTTGGCAAGGCGTTCCTTTCAATCCCTTGTATCATTTGAACCGCTCCGCGCTTCTGCTCTCTAATGGAACGGTTTACGTCACCTTTGCCTCGCACGGTGATTGGCAGGATCAACCGCCGCAGCCGCAGAATCCTCTACATTCCTGGTACGGCTGGATGTTTGCCTATGCTGCAAGCTCTTTAAGTCAGAAGGCCTACTGGGTGGCAACGCCAAGCGGTAAGAATGCAGGTATATGGATGAGCGGAGCAGGTCCAGCGGCGGATGCCAGCGGCAATATCTTTCTGGCCACTGGGAATGGCGATTTTGGCGGCATCGCTCTGCTGGGCGAACAAAACTGGGATGGAAATTTTGGCACCAGCATCCTCAAGCTTGCTTCAACCCCAAACATAGCCTCGCCCAACGGTAATGGCTTGCAGGTTTTTGATTACTTCACACCGTATAATCAATCTCATATAGGTGACCGAAATGTTGATCTAGATCTGGGCGCCGGCGGGGTCCTGTTGCTTCCCGATCAAGTGGGATCGACAACTCATCGACATCTGCTTCTCCTGGCCGGCAAAGATGGCACCATTTACCTGGTTGACCGCGACAATATGGGACAGTTTTGTACAACGTGCACTACGACCGACACAAATATTGTGCAGGAGATTCCATCGGCATTCACTTCAAATGGCGGTCCAAATTTCTATGGTATGCCAGTTTACTGGAATCAGGCTGCGTATTTCTGGGGCATCAATGACTACCTCAAGGCATTTTCCTTGAACAATGGCGTGTTGAGCACGTCGCCAGTTCAGACTGCTGCCGACCGCTATGGCCCTATTTTCTTCCCCGGTTACATGGATACCCTTGGTGCGAATCCGACCGTCTCTGCCGATGGCAGCCTCAGCGGAATCGTCTGGTCTCTAAGTTCGGAATATTTTTACCCCTTGGGCGGACCTGACATGAGCGTGCACGAGGTTTTGCGTGCACACGATGCTTCGAACTTGAGCTTGCTATATTCCAGCGGCGACAATTCCAACGACAACGCAGGGCTTCCTGTCAAATTTGCGGTTCCGACCGTTGCTAATGCCAAAGTGTATGTTGGCGCACAAAATCAGTTGACCGTCTATGGCCTGTTCTCCACTCTGACCGTAAATCTCGTGAACCAGGGAGGCGCTACAGGTTCTGTGACGTCCAATCCTGCGGGAATTAATTGTGGCGCTACGTGCACGGCGAGATTCCCCAGCGGGTCAACCGTAACCTTGACTGCCGCGCCTAGTCCAGGCGCAACGGTCTCCTGGTCCGTGTTCAGTTGCTCGGGTCTAAGTTGCACGGTGACCTTCAGCGTCAACAGCAGTATCACAGCGACCTTTTCTCCGGCGCCCCCTCCAGCGCCAAGTATCAGTAGCCTCTCGGCCACTGCCGGCGGTGCTGGCGCACTGGTCACGATCAGCGGAGCAAACTTCGGTAACACCCAGGGTGGCAGTACGGTCACCTTCAACGGAACGACCGCGAAAATTAACTCCTGGAACGGCAACTCCATCTCAGCCTCCGTGCCCCTGGGCGCCACCACCGGCAATGTCGTGGTCAAGGTCGGCAGCCAGACGAGCAACGGTGTCTCCTTCAACGTTCAAGACGACGCTCTGCACACCTTTGCCGTAAACTGCTCCACCTGCGGGGCCCAGGTCACCGATTTCAGCATTCAAAATAGCCCCCTCTACGGTTACACCATTCAGAGTGGCGATACCTTGTATTTCTACCAGAAGCAAAGTGCGGGTAGCGTCGCCGGAATAACGCTGTGTTTTCTGAGTGGGGACTTGACGTTGTGTGATGACGACGGCCACACGGTGGACCAGAACGGCCAGCCCATTCATGCGGATACTATCCAAGGTGTGACCCATTTCAGGAAAGTAGACTTAACGCCCAGTGCCGGCTTGACCATCGCGCAAATCGCTTTCCATTCCACTGGCAACACCCAACCCGGGCGGTGGGATGTCTATTACGGCGACGTGCAGATTGTCAGCGCCAATGGCACGGTGCGGCCCATCTTCGTCACTGGTTCTACGCCAAGTCTATACGTGTACAGCTCGGACGGAGTTACTCAACAGGGCTCGGCGATCGAGCATGCCCACATTTGGTAACCCTTAGATTTTTTGGTTTTTCGGCGGGCCACAAACGGCAATATGGATTGTGGCTCGCTCCTATCTTAATCACGTCCGGGATTGAGCCACTTATGATGCATTTTGCAACCAGATTGGTTCTCGTCCTTGTCCTATGGGCAGGATTGCTCCCTGCCCAGGCTCTGCGGCGCACCGTCCAGGGCACGGTGCGCGATCAACTTGGATATGTGGTTGCTGATGCGCACATTACCGTGGCCGGCGCCAAGTATGAGCACGCGGCAATCAGCGCTGCCGATGGATCGTTTCGGGTGGAGGGCGCGCCTCGTGAGCCGTTGACTCTGGCCGTGGAAGCAGCCGGGTTTGCTCGTTTCACCGCAGCGTTGGCTGAAGATAAGGACCAGCTTGACGTGGTGCTCTTACCGGCCACAGTTTCCCAGGAGGTCAACGTCACTGCCAATCGTGTTGGAACCATTCAGGCGGAGACCGCAGAAAGCGTTTCCATCTTGTCGCGGTGGGAGTTGGAGAGTGCCGCTGGGGAAGCGGTGGACGACGTCCTCCGTCAAGTTCCTGGTTTTTCGTTGTTTCGACGTTCTGACAGCCGTACGGCCAATCCAACTTCGCAAGGGCCATCGTTACGCGGCGTTGGCGCCAGCGGCGCCAGCCGGGTCTTGGTGCTCTATGACGATATTCCCCTCAACGATCCGTTTGGTGGCTGGGTTTACTGGGGCCGCATTCCCCGGGAAGACGTAAGTTCAATCGAAATCCTGCGCGGCGGGGGCTCCAGTCTGTATGGCAGCGGCGCCCTGAGCGGCGTGGTGAACATTGTTCCGCATGGCGCTCCACGCAGTCTCTTTTCCGCCGAGTTATCGGCTGGCACTGAGGGCACGCCCGATCTCTCCCTGGCATCTTCCGTGCAATTCAAGTCGTGGACCCTGGAAACCGCAGGCGAGGGTTTTCGCACCGGCGGCTACGTCCTTGTCCCAGCCGCCCAGCGTGGCAATGTGGATACGGTCGCAGACTCCTATCATGGAGCCGGACAGCTCACAGTCCGCCGAAAGTTCAGCCTTGGAGACCTGTTCGCTAGTAGCGCTTTCTACGACGAGGCTCGCGACAACGGCACGCCTCTGCAAAACAACGACACCCAGCTTTGGCAACTGAGCAGTGGCTTGAATCTGGTGACCCATATTGCCAGCATCCAACTTCGCGGGTACGGCTCTGGCCAAAGTTACAACCAAACGTTCTCTTCGGTTGCGCTGAACCGCAACAGCGAGTCGCTGGTTCGCGCGCAACACGTTCCTGCGCAACAGGCCGGCGGCAGTCTGATTCTGGCGCTTCAGTTGGGCAGCCGCAATTCGCTGGTCGGCGGCGCGGACTCGCGTTACGTGCGGGGATTCAGCAACGAGACTGTGTTTGCCGCTTCGGGACCGACGTCCCTGGTTGCAGCGGGAGGACGGCAGCTCACATCCGGCTCGTTCGTGCAGGATTCCATCCGGCTCTATTCGCGTCTGTTGTTCACCATCGGCGGGCGCTACGATAACTGGGACAACTATGAGGCGCATTCACGCACTACGCCTTTGCTTCCGTCGGTCAAGCCCAGTTTGACCCAATTCACCGATCAGAGCCAGCACGCCTTTAGCCCGCGGGGTGCGCTGCTGTT
>DATDGH010000030.1:0-3528 GCA_036522215.1 Candidatus Angelobacter sp.
ATTTTTTTCGGTTCTCGATGGTTTCCAGAGGAAAGAGGTCATAGGCCAACACCCAGGTGATATCGAGGTGCCAGGTAGTGGGGATGAGGTCCGAGATGTAACAGGCCGTCTGGCCGCGGCTGCGGATGAAGATAGCTTGCATGTTGCGCGTATGACCGGGATAAACCGCGACAGCGATTCCAGGAAGAATGTCTGCTGCGCCGTTAAGCAACTGCATCTGCCCGGACGCAATCAACGGATCGTAATTGTCACTCATGTAGCTTACGCGGTCGCGCTCCAATTGCTCCGTCGCGTGCCGCCACTCGCCTTCCTGCACGTAGTATTTCGCCCTGGGAAACGTAGCTACGGCCCGGCCGTCTTTGTAGACGGTATTCCAGCCACAGTGATCAAAATGCAGATGGGAGTTGATGACAATATCGATATCATCAGGGCTGAGGCCTGCCACGTGGAGATTATTCAGCAGCTCTTCGCGGGGCTCGTAGAAGCTCTTCATCTTGTCTGAGAGTTTGTTGCCGATTCCGGTTTCGATCAGGATGTTTTCCCGGCCGGTGCGCACTAGCACCGAATTTAATCCGGCAAAGATGCGGTTGGTAGCGTCGGCTTTGACTTTTCTTTCCCACAGCACCTTGGGCACGACGCCGAAAAAGGCCCCGCCATCGGAGATGTAGTAGCCGTCGGAGAGGACGGTCAATTCGAAATCGCCGAGAGTTCGGGTCTGATTCTTCATTGTGCGTTATCGCTTTCCAGCAGTTCCTGATGGAAGTATTCGCGGATGCGGGTAAAGAGGTGAGTGCGCGCCACCGGGCCGGAGATGCTGTGAGTCTTGTTGGGATAGAGCATGAGCGAGTATTGCTTGCCGGCGCGGATGAGGCTGTTGATCATCTGCATGGTGTTCTGCATGTGCACGTTGTCATCGCTGGCGCCGTGGACTTCCAGCAGGTGGCCATGCAGACGGCCGGCAAAGTTTACGGGCGAGCTTTTCTTGTACGCCGCTTCGTTTTCCGGCAGCAACCCGCCATAGCGCTCGGTGTAAATGGTGTCGTAATTGTGCCAGTCGGTTACCGGAGCCACGGCCAGCCCGGCCTTGAAGCGATCTGAATGGGTGAGTGCATAGAGAGTCATGTAGCCGCCATAACTCCATCCCCACCATCCCAGGCGATTGCGATCCAGTTGCGGAAATCTTTCCAGCGCCTGGTCCAGCGCGGTGAGCTGATCCTTGAGTTCAGTCTCGCCAAAATTGTGCATGAGCACAGTAGCGAATTTCCGGCCGCGGGCGCCCATGCCGCGATTGTCCACCACCAGGACGGCGATGCCGTCTCTCATCAAAATCTCATCGAACAGCATTCTGGATCCGGTCCAGCGGTTGCGGACTTCCTGGCCGTGAGGGCCGCCGTAAGGATTCATGAGCAGCGGGACTTTCTTTCCCGAACTGCCAGTGGGAAGATACAGCAGGCCATGCAGCACCGTGCCATCCTCGGCGCGAAAATCGACAAATTCAGGAGCAGTCAGCTTGTACGGATCAATGCTTTTCGATTGCCAGAAGGTTTGGCAACTACCGCCGGCAGGACAGAGTGACAATACCGGCGGCGTAAGAATAGCGGAAAAATGATCGACGTAGTACCTGGCATTGGGAGCAAAGCTGGCTTCATGATTTCCCGGCTGGGCTTTTGTCAGGACCTGAAAGCCGCTGCCATCCAGCCTGATCGTGCACAGATGCCGCTGCCGGTCGTCATCGGGGTTAGCTATGAAATACAGAGCGCCCGAGCTTTCATCCAGTGCCTCAACGCTAAAAACTTCGAAGTCTCCCTTGGTGATCTGGTTTTCCAGTTTAGCGTCCGATGCCAGCGGACTATTCTTGTCAAAGGAGTAGAGGTAGAGATGGGTATGGCCGTCGCGCCAGCTTGACCAGATGAACTTGCCGCTGGAGGCCAGGAGCTTGAAATTATCGTCGATCTCAATCCAGGTGTCGCTGGTTTCGCTTAGCACGCGCCGCGATTTACCGCTGTTCACGTCGGCAAAGTAGAGGTCAAGTTGATTCTGCGCGCGGTTCAGCACCATGGCCCATATCACGCTGTTGTTGAGCCAGCCAAAGCGCGGGACGTACATATCTGTTTCGCTGGTCAGGTTGATCCAGCGAAAGTTGCTGCCAGTGGTTTTGACAATTCCGACCCTGACCTGGGGATTGGGATCGCCGACTTTAGGATATTTCTGTTCGGCTACCGTCGGGTGCAAGGGAAGAAAATCGACGATTGGATACTTCGGGACCTTGCTCTCATCCATCTGGAGGAAGACGATTCTGTTTCCGTCGGGAGACCAGAAATAGTTGCTGCGAACGTCCAACTCTTCGGCATAGACCCAATCGACTTCGGCCTCCAGAAGGTTCTCATCTTTCTCATGCGTGAGTGGCGTCTCATCTGCGCCGTCGATGGGGCGGACGTAAAGATTGTGGTTTTTCAGATAAGACAGGCGTTTGCCGTCGGGCGAAAATTTGGGATCACCGGCTGGAGTGTTGGCAACACTCAAGGCAGTAGCGGTACCGCTCTCGAGAGAATAGAACCAGAGTTGCCCGTTAGCATCGAACAAGATGTGCTGCGAGTCCGGCGCCCAATGATATCCGGCAACTGAGTAGCGGGAGCGACGTTCGCGCTCGCGTTCATCCTTAATATTGCTGACCGGCGGCGCCAGCGAAGCCAGCTTTTGCGATGTCACCAGGACTGCGGGTTTTCCCGTGGCTGGGTCCACATAGTAGAGCTGTGAATTTTCACCTTGCTCATCGCGAAGGATGTAAGAAACTTTTTTCCCGTCGGGACTCCACTTGATGGTTTCCGGTACCTTTCCGGAAATGTCGCCCTCAGCATTGATAGCCTGGATGGTAAGTTCTCCTGGAGCCGTGGTGGATGGCTGCTGTGCAAAAGAGGTGAGAGCAAGGAAAATTACAGGTATGAGGCGCTGCAAAGGCATACTCCGGACGGTTGAGGTGAAACGGAGAAGTGTACAACAGAAGCACTCACACAGTGAGTCGCTGAGCCTGAGGTAATGGAGGAATAGACAGGCATCGGAGGATATAATCATCTGGGGACATTTGAAGAGTGTCTAAAAACGGACAAATCGACTCCAAAGAACGAAAGTTGCGGGCAGAGGCGGTCGAGTATGGTTTTGCCAGCGTCAGGATAGAGGGACTTGAACCGGGGCCTGAGGCTGAGGCGATTGCTCGCCGGTTTGTGGAGGGTGAGCTGTCGCGTGACGAATATAGCGACGCAATGCGGAAACTCGCGCTCAGCATAGCTCAGAATGGCCACTGATCCTTACCTCCTCCCAGGAACAAGCACACTCAGAAATCTTGCGGGAATCAGCGATTTTGCTGAGCTTCAGCATTTTGAAGCAATTTCCACAGCTCAACGAATTTCTGAGCTGCTTTTGGAACCCATTCAAGGCCCATTCGATGTGCCGTATCTACAACACGTGCATCGTTATATTTTTCAGGACGTCTATTCCTGGGCCGGTGAATTCCGAACTGTAAACATGGGA
>DATDGH010000031.1:0-8226 GCA_036522215.1 Candidatus Angelobacter sp.
ACCAGCTCCGTGATAGGTCGGCCAATCAATTCTCGCTCGGAATAACCTACCAGGTTGACGGCTGCGTCATTGACAACCGTAATCGCAAGCGTCTCCATCTGGATCATCATGGAGGGCACAGGATTCACCCTCACTAACTCCGCAATGGGGTCATATTCGGCGGGCTTCACCGCCTTCCGTTGCTTTGCCACTGGTTCGCCTTCTCGCATGAGCAGGAGCGGCGCTAGCCGGTGCCGCGTTTTCGCGTCGCGCGCTGAGCGCTTAATTCATTCATGCTTTGTTCCGCACACTGCTGGGCGTCCTCCAGGGTGTGTTCCTGGCCCATGCCAAAGATCTGGTGCGAATCCTCGCGCTGAACGATCCAATGCCACAGCTCAACCTGGACCCGGCCATCACGCAGGATATCCGCGAAATATGGGCCTCGAGTGATCCGCATGAACGTGTTAGATGCTTCCGGCAGCTCTCTTGCCAGGTAAAAGAATTAGACCCGGCTATAAACCTTCAGGCCACGTTAAGCTTTATACGGTTGGCGCGGAGCGCCGCTTTTAAAAAAATCTGTCATTCTGAGGTGAGCGCGCAGCGCGTAGCCGAAGAAGCCTTCCGCGAGGAAACAGGAGCTGCTCTACACATCGAGACGGTTCGCCGCGGCAACGCGTCCGTACCAGAGCCCTGAATCCTTTACCGTTCGCTTCTGGTCGCGAAAGTCCACATAGGTAAGACCGTAGCGTTGGCTGTAGCCATCTGCCCACTCGAAGTTATCCAGCAGGCTCCACGCGTGGTAGGCTCGCACGTTCGCTCCGTCCCCGATCGCCCGCGCCAGTTCCGCCAGGTGCTCCCGGAAGAACTGCGTCCGCCGGCCATCCGGAATCCGGCCATTTTCCTTTTCATAGGGTGCATCCAGATAACTGCAGCCTTCTTCGGTGATCTCAATAATGGGTCGGTTGTACTCACGCGTTATCTGCATCACCAGGTCGTAAATGCCGCGCGGCCATATCTCTAAACCAGCGTCGGTCAGCGGTCCTTCCGTGGGCATGACCGCGTGGAATCGCGTGTAGGGATCACGGCGGGCTCCTTCGTCGTTTTCGATTTCCGTGCCCAAGGCAGCCTGGCCATCGGAGCGAGACTTCACGCCGGGGTCAGAAACCATCCGGCGCGTGTAGTAGTGAAATCCAATCCAGTCCAGCGTCACTTGCATGATCTTGTTGTCGCCCGGCTTGTAGCCCATCGCTTCATAGGGCGTCTCGCCCACGAAAGCCTTCGGGTATTTACCATGCATCGCAGCCTCCAGGAAATAGATGTTGTTCATGGCATGGTAGCGAGCGGTCGCGGCCCGGTCCGCGGCGCTGTCCGTTCTGGGATAAGCCGGAGCCATGCCGTACGCGCTGCCCACGGAAGCCTTTGCAGATGCGGCTTTGATCGCGCGCAAGCACAACCCTTGCGCCAGACTGACCGTATGCGCAGCCTTCAGGAAGAGCTTGTAGTCAGCCTTGCCCGGGGGGAAAACACCGGCGCCATAGCCCAGGTACGTAAAGGTCCAGGGCATGTTGAAAGGGGCCCAAATCGTAATCCGGTCTCCCAGACTCTTGGCCAGGTGTCCCGCGTAATCGGCGAAATATCCTGCGACGTCCCGGTTGGGCCACCCGCCACGGTCTTCCAGGGCTTGGGGCAGGTCCCAATGATACAGCGTGCAGAATGGGCGTATACCAGCTTCCAGAAGAGCATCCACCAGACGGCTGTAGTGGTCCATGCCTTTTTGGTTGACGACTCCCGTGCCTGTGGGTTGAATGCGGGGCCAGGAAATAGAGAACCGGTAGCTCTTTTGATTCAAGCGCTTCAGCAGTTCGATGTCCTGCCGGTAGAGATGGTATTGATCACAGGCAACGTCTGCAGTTGCGCCACCTTTGATTTTGCCTGCGCTGTGCGAAAAGCGGTCCCAAATGGATTCCCCCTTGTTGTCTTCGTTCCATGCGCCTTCCACTTGGTACGCAGCCGTAGCCATTCCCCAGATGAATCCGTCGGGAAAGTGGCCGTTGACCATCTCCGCTGGAACCGCGCCTGGTGCCCGCTCCAGTGAACCAGGATTTTCGCTGAAGCTGTGACCGGCCAGTACTGCATTCCCAGCGACGGCAAGGGAGCTCGCAAGGAACTGTCGTCGGCCTACTTTCATTTTCAAGACCTCCCCAGAGCGTGCTAGCCTACCATCATTCCCAGTGCGGAGTTGGGTTTTCTCATGAGAGGAACGGCTGCCTGTAGCCTGCTCCCTCTTCACATTGAGTCGTCCGCTTCTTCAGTTGCTGAGGAGTGATCCAGCACTTGCCGGACTTTGGATGCCAAAGAGGCCGGAGTAAACGGCTTGGGCAGGAAGAAGGTCCCACGGTCCAGCTCTCCATGGTGAACAATCGCATTCGTCATATAGCCCGACATGTACAGGACCTTCGTCCCAGGCCGGCTGGCAAGCACTTGACGCGCCAGTTCACGGCCACCCAAGCCTGGCATTACCACATCCGTCAAAAGCAAATGAATCGGACCTGAATGACGCTCACACAGGGACGTGACTGCAGATGGATTTTCCGCTGCCAACACCGTGTAACCGCAAGCGGCCAGTACAGCCCGCGCCAACTCGCGAACCTGATAATCATCTTCCACCAGCAAAATCGTTTCATTCCCTCGTATGCCGACTGCTGGCCGCTGCTCCGGCGTGAGGGATTCGCCCGGCGCATCCACTCGCGGAAAATAAATCTTGAAGGTAGTCCCACGCCCTGGCTCAGAGTAAACCCAGATGTTTCCGTCACTCTGCTTTACAATCCCGTACACCGTAGAGAGGCCGAGCCCCGTCCCTTTGCCCATCTCCTTGGTGGTAAAAAACGGCTCGAACACATGCGCCAGCGTATCAGGATCCATGCCAACGCCGGTATCGCTGACGGCCAACATGACGTAGTGCCCGGGACGGACGGCTGCATGTTCGCGCGCATAAGCTTCATCCAAGTCCACATTGGCTGTCTCTACCGTCAAGTTGCCACCCTTGGGCATGGCATCACGGGCATTCAATACCAGGTTCATGATGACTTGCTCGATCTGTCCAGGATCGGCTTTGACCGACCCCAGATCGGGCGCGGGCGCAACCACCATTTCAACGTCCTCGCCGATCAGCCGCCGCAACATTTTCTCCAGGTTCAGAACCAGAGCATTCAAGTTAAACACTTTAGGCTGCAGCACCTGGCGGCGACTGAAGGCCAGTAGCTGGCTGGTGAGGGAAGATGCCCGCGCGGCCGCTTCTGCAACCCTTTCCAGATCGCCACGTAGCTCCTCGTTCTGCGCCCTGTCTAGCATCATTTGCGTGTGCCCGCGTATGACCGTGAGCAGGTTGTTAAAGTCATGCGCAATTCCGCCCGCCAGCTTGCCAACCGCTTCCATCTTCTGTGCTTGACGAAGCTGGTCTTCCAGGTTTTTGCGGTGAGTAATGTCTTCACAGACAATCAACATCACCAGCCCACCCTGGCGTACCACGGCACGCGCTGTTTCCTTGACCCACATCAGGCCGCCATTCTTGTCTACTTTGCGCAGTTCCCAGTGATGTACCTGTCCTGGGTTAGCCACACACTCAGTCAAGAGCTTGGCCGCGAGTGCCTGATCTTCCTTGGCAAAAACCTGCAAAACAGATTTGCCCCTCAGCTCCTCAGGAACGTACCCTAGCTGCGCAGCTCCAAACTGGTTGACGGACAATACTGTGCTGGAGGGATCCACGGTGAAATACATCGATGGCGTATCTTCATAAAGCGCGCGGAACCGTTCCTCGCTTTCCCGCAGCGCTTTTTCCCCCTGTTGTCGCTCCGCGATTTCTTGCCGCAATTGCTTGTTGCTTTCACTGAGTTCGGCAGTCCGTTGTGCCACCTGCTCTTCTAGGCGTTCTTTGTAGTCACGCAATTCCCTTGTTCGCTCCTCCACTGTCTGCTCCAGAACGCGCGCCCGCGAGCGCAGTCGCCGCGTGCGGAGACGATAGGCGCCCGAACCCGCAAGAATGACGCCGAATATGCATAGGCCCAGAAACAACCTCCTTTGATAGAAATGCGGCTCAAGATAGAGCCCGATTCCAGGGGCGGTGCTGCTCCACGGACCATCAGAGTGGGCTGCTTCGACAAGAAATGTATAGCGGCCTGGCGGAACGTTAGTGTAGTAAGCAGTCCGGCGTTCACCGGCGTCTGTCCAATCTTTGTCGAAGCCCTGCAAACGAAAGCGGAACCTGATTTGCTGGGGCGAGTTGTAATTGAAGGCGGTGTAATGAAACTCCAGCCGATTCTCGCCCGGTGGCAACTGCAACAAACCTTGGGGAACCATCCTGCGCCGGTTGATCGCCACGTCCTCTACCACTAGCGGTGGTGGGCCGAGGTCTTTTTGTACACGATGAGGATCAACCCTCGCCAGACCGGCAGGAGTCGCAAACCACAAAGTTCCATCGCGCGCTTTCCACGCGCCCGGCTGGACTCCACCATTGGTTACGGGGCTGCGCATTCCTTCCTCTGTGCCGTACGAGACTGATTGGACAGCGGTTCGCTTGCCGTCTGCTAACCCGTCCAATTCTGTCTTATCTACCTGGTAGATTCCACGACTCGAACCGATCCAAAGGCGCCCTAAGTCATCCTCAAGAATCTGGCTGGCCACATCGTCGTACAAACCGCTGCTGGTGCCGGCGATGGCAAAGTGACCATTCTTATAACGGGCAATTCCGCTGCCGTCCGTCCCGATCCATACTTCGCCATCGTTATCTGTATAAAGGGAAAGCACAACATCAGAAGGCAGCCCGGATGCAGTGTCGTAATGGGTAAAACTGCCTTGCGAGAGGCGAAACACTCCATCGCCGTTGCTGCCAACCCACAGGTCACCGCGCTGGTCTTGAGTAATTGCCCGTAGCGCACTATGCGATAGGCCGCCTGCCGCACCGTACGTCCGGATAACCCGGCCATTGCGGATTTGATGTAGAACATTCCCGATAGTGGCCCATATGTCGCCCTCGCGGTCCTCGTAGATGGCGAGAGCATACTCGGTATTCATGCCTTGCTGCGAACCGTAATTGAAAAAGTGGCCATTGCGGAATACGCTCAAGCCTGCATCCGTTCCAATCCAGATTTGACCTTGAGAATCGGCATAGGTGGAAAGCACACGATTACTGGCGAGGCCTTCCTTCATCGTGTAGTTGCGAAAATGTCCACGCTGGTAGCGGCTCAGGCCGGCGTTGGTACCCACCCAGAAATCTCCGCTGCTGTCCTGGGTGACAGACCAGATGACGTCGTCCGCAAGACCATCCATGCTGGAGTAAGTGGTAAGGGATGCTGCATAGAAGCGATGCAATCCGCCGCTCTCCGTGCCCACCCAGAGGCCGCCCTCACGGTCTTCAAGAATCGAGAGCACAAGATTGCTGATTAGACCCTGACGTGCGTTATAGAAACTGAATCTTCCCCTGCTGTAGCGCAGCAGCCCCCCTCCACCCGTGCCGATCCACAGATTTCCGTCGCGATCTTCCGTGATAACCCGGATTCCCTTCACTTCCGAGCCGCCAACGCTGACAAAGTGATCTTCCTTCAGGAGGCTGAGCCCTGTCAGCGTAGAAACCCAGACATGGCCTTCGTGGTCCTGATAGACCGCGCGGACGTTATTGCTGGAAAGACCATTGCGAATAGTGTAGGCGATCCATTTACCGCCGCTATAGTGGCTGACTCCGGCTGTGGTCCCCACCTATACATCGCCGCCAGGGTTTGCCGATACTGCCCGTACATCGTTGGACGGCAGACCGTCCTGGGTCGTATAGAGATGAAATTCGCGGCCATTCCATTTTCCCAAACCATGCGGCGTGCCCAGCCACAAATTGCCCGAGTTGTCCGCAGTAAGCGCGAACACAGGCGCGTTCGGCATACCATATTGCCCGTGGAAGCTCTGAAAACCGCCGTCCTTGTAGCGAACCAGCCCATTTGCCGCGCCAATCCATAGACTCCCATCAAGGCCTGCAGCCAGGGTATATACCGCGTTGCCGCCAATGCCCGGTACCTCACGCAGGGGAAAACGCTGGAACTGCACGCCATCAAATCGCACCAGCCCGGCTGGTGTTCCCAGCCAGATATATCCATCCGTCGTCTGCGCCAGAGGTCCGGTAAAATTGGCTGGTAAACCGGAGTCCTCTCGCCAGACCCGATGGGCATACTGCGTGATTTCCTTTTGCGGATCGAGCGCTGAAGCCGAGCGAGCAAGGACCAGAAGACCGGTGATGACGGTCACCAGCACCTGCCCTGTTCGAAAATGCAATGCGGCTGTCCCATGGCATGCAGGCATAAAGGCATCACCCAGAAAACACAATCCCCCGGGAGGTGGGCAGAAGTGCGAAAATACCCTCTATTTCGCCTTGAATTCGTGGCTCAATATATACACCTTTTACGGCGTACGGGAGTAAGAATTTCCTGATGCTTCAAGCTGCGTCTAACTTAGGCGCAGTTCTGAACTGCGTTATTTTCCGCGTAGATTCAAGGCCGAAACCGATGCCCAAACTCGGAGGCTGCCCTGCTTCAACTCAAACAAAGCGAGAGACCTTTGCCCCAAGGCAAATGAGGAGGCAATCCACGCCCCTTACATATATTAACAACATAGTAGAAATACTAAAATTATTACTTGACAACATACTTTAAGCTGTGTTTTACTGAAGATGGAGCCCCCAGGGGCTGCCGCAGTATTTTGATCTTTACCGAATTCGCGCGTGCAGTGGAGCAGTGTGTCCGGCTTCCGCCGCCTTTAACCGTTTGTTCCGCGACAGACACGGAACAAAAAAGCCCTCAAAAAACAACTAAGTCCTTGGTTGCTAGCAGCTTGCGCAGATGTCGCGGATACAGCATAGGCCTTTTTGCAAATTAACACCCTGGCTCATCCCCAATGTTTATGCTGGTTTGCCGAAGGTCCGCTGTGGCGGACAGCAGTGTTTTGCCCAATCAACAAATGCTTTTTTCGTCAAAAGTGGATGCTTACGTCAACGGTTTTCAGATGACCCGATGACCGGGGTCCCCGAGGCGCGCTTCGCGTGGCGGGGTGGTGGTGACCCGACGACCCGATGACCCGATTGCAGGCACGAAGATAAGTTCGTTGTCGGGCGAGTCACAGCCTGTTCAATCCGGTACTACCGGTGGCGAGGCTGTCCCCTAGTTAGCGCAGAAGCTGTTTCATATCGGGAAAGCGCTTGCAGCTTTAATTTGTCTTGCCGTTAATTGTCTTCAGCCGGGCCTCGGTGGTCAGGCGCATTTTGGCGTAGTGTTGCCGGTCTTCTGTTTCGCGGCGATGCAGCTCGTTCAGGATCATGGTATTGAGTCCGGACCGAAGCTCTTCCACCATCTCCGTTCTCTTTTGCACGTATTCGAGTGTGAGGAGCCCTTCCTCCCGCAGAACATGGAGCGACTCCAGGACCACATCAAAACTGCGGTTCAAACTGGCCAGTGCGTTGTAGATTTCGCCTTTCATAGGCTCTCCTGTCTAGGTCCGGAGCGGAGGCAAAACGTTGGCATTCTTGCCGCGCAAGGACCGCACATTCCGGCCTCCGCCTCCCAGACCCCTTCTCCTCGGTGACGTACATCTTACCGGTTATTACAGGGCTTATTATATACCACATAGGGTGTTAACACTTGTGGGGTAGATTTCTATAAAAAGTATCGAAAAACTGATGTGGTGGAACGGGCTCGTGTGTTATTTGGCCAGCAGGTCCGCGCTCTGCGTGAAGAGCGGAATCTCTCTCAGGAGAAACTGGCAGAATTTTGCCACGTGCACAGGAACTATCCCGGACGCGTAGAACGCGCCGAGGTCAACATCCGCTTTGACTACGTTCTGGCGCTTGCTTACGGGCTACAAGTCAGACCGGAAAAACTCTTTCGCCTCATCCCGGTGCCCAGGACTCCTCCCAAACTCACGCAGCCGAAAAAGAAGTCGGCCGAATCAAAATAAACCGCCGAACAAGGTACGTGGCGTTATCAAGGCATTAGTTTTTCTTCCGATGAACCGATGACCGGGGCCCCCGGCACGCGCCGGTTTTGCGCGTGATGGGGTGGGGTGGCCCGACGAACCGATGACCGGGGCCCCCGACGCGCCCAGTTTTGGCGTGGCGGGGTGGTGGTGACCCGATTGCGTACGCTACCAATTTGCTTGTCAAAGAGTCACAGATTGTTCAATCTGGCGTGGGGGCTGACCGGTAACTAGAGGCTT
>DATDGH010000032.1:0-3607 GCA_036522215.1 Candidatus Angelobacter sp.
GGCTCAAAATGCAACAGTGGGAGCACCCCCTCTAGTGCTGCAGGCGGTCTAACTCCCCAGCAGCAGATGGCGATGCAGTCAGCGCAAGCTGCCGGATACATGATCGGACAAGGCCTTCACAACATTCTCTTCGGCCAACCGAAACCACTCATCGCCCCTTTGGATCCGGCGACACAGCAAAGGGCTCTGGCTGCCGAGCAGCTCAACAACAGCGGCATCTACCTTCTGAAGAAGAATGATTACGCCGGTGCGATCAATGAATTTCAACAAGCTCTGATTCAGTCGCCAAATGATGCCAATATCGTCGCCAATCTCCAACTAGCCCGGCAACGGCAGAAAAACGCTGCCGATGCTGCAACGACAAGTAACGCCTTAGGCAACCTGCTGGGTACTGCACAAGGCGGTTCGGGCACCACCCTGGAAAGTCATCCCAACTCCTTGAATTTGGTCAACCTTGACCCAAACGTCGTGGACTTTCGCGGCATGGGGCATACCTCCAGCGCTAATCCCAACTCCAGCTTCCTGAATACGGTCGTCACAGGTTCCGACACCAACACAGTGGACCTGGCTAACGCGAAAAAGAACGACCCCAGATTGCTCCGAGGGCAGATCAACGACATACTGGCAAGTCCCGTTCCTGCCGCAGCACAGGTTTCCCCACAAGAGCAGATTGATAGGCTTTTTCAGCCGCAGTCCGCGCAGTCATCAGGGATCGCTCCGCCGCAGCCATCTTCCGAGCCCCGAGTCAATGCGCACGACACAGAACAGCAGAACAAAGCGAAGGTAAACGCCATTTTTTCAAGTCCTGCACCTTCCGCCACGGGGCCACACAATTGATGCCCCCAAGATCGATGAAGAAATCGACGAAGCTTTTCATTTGTGGATTGTTTCTTGTCCTTGGCGGTCTCGCGTCCCTGCGCGGGCAAATAGCTAGCACTCATTCCGATGCTTCTAGCCAACCAGCCGCAGCACGGGCGCCGGACGAGATGACGAAGAGAATCACGGACCTGGTGAACGCAGGAAAATACGTGGAAGCGCAAGCGTTGACGACAGGTTTGCTGGTGGCCTATCCCAACGACGAGCGGCTCATCAAGACTCAGGCCTTGCTGAAGCAGTTGGTGCCGACTGCCGCAGTACCTTCCACCCCCGGCATAAGCCCTTCGGCTCAACCTAGTACTGGTGCTGATGCTGAACAACTCACCGGCATGGACAAGGTGGACTATAACGCCCTTATTGAACGGGCCCGACAGGCACAACAGACCACCGATCCAGAGCAACAAAAGTCCTCGCTACAAAGATTCCTGAGCGACAGCAGTTTGTTCTTGCAGAAACATCCCGAACAAATGCTGCTCTGGCAAATTCGCGCGGCGGCGGCGATTAGCGTGAATGACCCTGATGCGGGGTACGAGGCCGCACAAAAACTCCTGGCGGCAGGCGCGGTTGATAGCAACGATGCGGCCCTGCAGCGTTTGTTGGGGCAACTCAAGAACAATGGCTGGCTGGATAAGCAAGGAGTCGAGAGCTTCAAGAGATACGCATGGATTGTGGGAACCTGGAGCGTGTCTTGGTCGGTTGGCGAAAAACCGGACCAGCATGGCAATGGAGAGAAAGAGGTGTTTTCGAAGTCTGATTCAGGAGCTATTGAAGGATTCTATCTCTCGAAGAACGGTCACAAGAATCGAAAACCAAATATGCGAGGCGCGATCCTAGCGTCACAAGTTAGCTGGGCACAGTACTTCGATATCTCGGATAAGGATCCGGAGAGCCCGGGAGGGCACAGCTTTATAGTCGATGACGCTCCTGGCCGGCCATACTACCCGTCCGGATGGCAACCACCTGTTTCATATTCGCTTAGCGACGATAAGAGAACGATGACGATGTTGTTCCCGCAACAGAGTCCAAAACGGAATAACAAATTTGCTTTACAACATCCAGTGACGTTGGTGTTTGAGAAGGTGAGTGATTCGCAATGAACGGCGTGAATCGAGCGCCGTCGGCAATTGGTCCCGCGAAACATACCATTCTCAGTTTCCTCGCGTTGCTGATCGTTCTTTCATTGCATGCCCAGACTACAGAGTCTCCCGCCAACGCCACCACGGCTGCCTCCAGCACACCAGCCGCTGCACAGGCTCCGGATGACGTGACGAGGAGAATCACGGACCTGGTTAACGCCGGAAAATACGCTGAAGCCCAACGGTTAACCACGGGGCTGTTGGTGGCGTATCCAGACGATCAGCGGCTCATCAAGACCAAGTCGCTTTTGGATAAGTTACTTGTGCCTGCAAATTCAACAGTTGCAACTCCTGCTCCGGCGAGCAATATAGCCCCCGCTCAACCGGCGGCGACCGCGCCAGCCACTCAGCTAACCGGCATGGAGAAGGTGGAATATGATTCGCTGATCGAACTGGGGCGCGAAGCCCAGCAGGCAACCGACTTGGATGAGCAGAAGAAGCTGTTAGTGCAGTTCATGAACGACAGCAGCGGTTTCTTGCAGAAGCATCCGGACGAGATGTTGTTGTGGCAGCTTCGTGCCGCGGGGGCGCTCAGCCTGGACGGCCCGCTCGCAGGCTATCAAGCAGGACAAAAACTCTTGGCCGCCGGAGCAGCGACCAGCGGCGATCCAAACGTGTCCCATCTGCTCGCGCAACTTAATCTGAAAGGCTGGATGGATAAGCAGCAGGCGGAGAAACAGCAGGCAATCAGGATAGCAACCACGCCGCACGCGGCCCGATCCGAAGCCGAGAGGATCTTGTCCGAAGCAATCGTGACGGTCCTTTACGCAAACAATGTCCAACCGGCCAATCGCTGGAAAGTCTATGGATTCACAGCTGACACCTTCATTCTTACGGGTCAACAAGGCAACGATCCACGAACCTTTCGATATGACCAAGTAAGAACCACCCAGATTCTACGGAAATCTGGCTACTGTTACGTGGCCCTCAATGGCGAGCTCTACAACAAATCTTCAGGTTGGGGGAATACGTTCTTTTTCCCTTGGGATAAAGCGCACTGCTCTGAGGCGCAGAAGTTCGCCAACGCGTTATCGACGCTCGTTGAATCCGCGGTGCCCGCAAAATGAACTGCAATTAGCGGACAGCGTTTGGAGTCAAACACATGAAAGCTCTTCTCCTCGGATTTGTCATTGCTCTGATCTTCCTCCTACCGCTCCATGCGCAGACGGCAACCAATGACCCCGGCAATGCCAATACCGCCGCGGCTGCTCCCACTGCTCCAGCCGCAACACAAGCGCCGGAGGAGATGACGAGGAAAATAACGGATCTGGTCAACGCAGGAAAATATGCAGAAGCGCGGCAGTTAACGACGGGGCTGCTGGTGGCGTATCCAGACGATCAACGGCTTATCAAGGCCAAAGCACTGATAGAGAACTTGCTCACACCTGGCGGTCCAGCCAACGCCGCACCGGAAAATACCCATACTGCACAACCTGCAGCGAACGACGGCGAAGAATTTACGGGGATGGACAAGATTGACTACGCCGCCTTGATTGAACTGGCGCGCGAAGCACAACAAACTGCTGATTTGACGGAACAGACCAAACTGCTCGAACAGTTCATGGACCAGAGCAATTCATTTTTGCAGAAGCATC
>DATDGH010000033.1:0-1992 GCA_036522215.1 Candidatus Angelobacter sp.
TCAGCTCCAGTTCGAAGAGGATGGTGAAGATCTCTGAGGATGAAAGCTGCGATTCCAGTTTTTCAATGATCTCGTCAATATGGGTTGACTCGTGCTCCTTCAAGACGGAGAGCACCTTCTTTTCTCCCGGCGAGAGCTTTGGCTCTGTGAACAAGTTGCCGGTTTGGGGGCTACTGTCTGATGCTGCTGCCTGCTGTTCGGATTCAAGCTCATGTTTTATCTCTGCCGGCAGCTCTTCCCAAACGTCCTCCCAGGTGGCTGTCAGTTTGGCGCCCTGCTTGATCAGCGTGTTAGGTCCCCAGGAGTTGCGTGATGTCACGTTACCCGGCACGGCAAACAGTTCTCGGCTCTGCTCCAGAGCGCAGCGCGCGGTAATGCGCGTCCCGCTGTACTCGCCGGCTTCCACCACCAGCACTCCCAGGGCAAGCCCGCTGATGATGCGGTTGCGGATGGGAAAATTCTGCGGCGCGGGAAAACTGCCAAGCGCAAATTCGCTGACCAAAGCTCCTCCGGAGGACAAAATGCCATCCGCGATTTTTTTGTTTTCTTTGGGATAAATTTCATCCACTCCGGTGCCGAAGACCGCGACCGTCTTGCCGCTCTTGAGTGCTCCGCGATGCGCGGCTGTATCGACTCCGCGAGCCATTCCGCTGAAGATAGCCAGCCCATGGGCAGCCAGGTCGCTGGCTAGCCGCTCCGCCATACCGATGCCATACGGTGTGGGATGACGCGTGCCGACAATAGCAATGCCCGGACGCGATACGGCTTCAACGTTGCCGCGCACATACAGCGCCAGCGGAGGATCATAGATTTCACTTAGGCGCGCAGGCCATTGCGCGTCTTCCCTGGTGAGGATCGCCATTTTCCCGACAATCGCTTTGGCAAACTCCTCGTTGGCAAGTTCCAGCGACTTACCCAGAGCGATCGACTGCGCCGAGTGAGCTTGCAAACCCAGTGCTTCCAACTCGGTCAGCGACGCGTGAAAAACTTCCTGCGGGTGCTTGAAGTGCTCTACCAGCTTGCGTCCACGTGTGGGGCCCAGTCCTGGAGTGAGAGACAAAGCGAGCCAATAAATTGTGTTGGAACTTCCGGGACCCGCTGTCGCCATGAAAATTGCGTCCTGCTGAAGTAGACTGCGCGGACTCTACACGGATATTGAAATGGATGTCAATAAGCACTGCTACTCTACGCCCGGGCGCGCCAGGCAGAATGCAACTAAGGTCTTCCCTCCTGCGCCAGTGGTTCTCTTCAATTCCTCCACAATCTCCTCTTCCACGTCGTCCGGATCAACCTGCATTTCACAGGCGGCAATCTCATCAGGGCTGGCGCCTTGAAAGCACAGCTCGCACACTCCCAACCCACCCTCGCTTCCGGAACGCACGGGAGGTCCAAAGACTCTGCAGGTCAGAGGACGGGAGGCATAGAGTTCGCAAGCTCCAGTTTCAGGATCGAGCACCGGACAGGGCTCGTCGTTGGCGAAATCCAGAAAGCGGCGTTCAGATTCCTGGTCCTCAGCCAGCAATCCAGTGCCAGGATCGCCGGGAAAATCAGCGACGATTCGAGCAACAGAGTTGCGCGCACGCTTACGGATGCGCGCGGCGCGCTGGGGGTCGCTGCTCTCCAATTCTGCTAATCCGTGGCGGAGCCGTGCGGCATCAAGCTGGTTGATAGCAAATGCCCCGATGCAACATTGCGAACAACCTTGGTGGCAGACCAGCCACGGCCCACTACGACGTAAGGCATCCGCCAACGCGGTATCCACGATTTGTACCAGCTCCTTATCGCGCGAAGGAAGCATAAGAAAAAGCTACCACCGATTGAGACTGCCGGCGTCGAAAAGGGAGAACAAATAGAAAGAGTTGGCCCTTCCCTTTGTGGCCGGTAACCACAGGCCAGAAGCTTCTTTATGTCATAATCGTTTGTTTTGCCTTTGTTGAACAGGGCATCTGAAGAATGGCTGCCCTCGCGCAGCTAGGAGGCGTTTTGGATTTC
>DATDGH010000034.1:0-2323 GCA_036522215.1 Candidatus Angelobacter sp.
TGACCGACATTTCGAACGACGTTCAAGCCCTGTCGCACGACTTGCATTCCTCAAAACTGGACTATCTGGGGGCTGTTGCGGGGATGAAAAGCTGGTGCAAAGAATTTGCTAGCCGACAGGGCATGCAGATCGACTGTAGAACTGATGTGCAAAGCACTTTGCCACCAGAAACCGGGCTCTGCCTCTTTCGAGTTTTACAAGAAGCCTTGCACAATATCACCAAGCACAGTGGTGTAATGCAAATCGAAGTGGAATTACTTGAAAACTCTGGTGAAATTCATCTCACGATCAGGGATTTGGGCAAGGGCTTCGATGTCGAGACAGCAAAAGAAGGTCGAGGTCTTGGTCTCACCAGCATGCGCGAACGTGTTCGATTGGTGAATGGGACCATAGCCATTGATTCAAAACCAATGGGTGGGACAACAATCCACGTTCGTGTGCCGCTTGGGTCATCAGGGCAAACTGCCCAGCAGAAGGCTGGGTTATGATCCTTTTAATCCAGATGCGCTGAAAATCCTCACTGGGTATGAACCGCTGAATGCTCCACACAGATTTGTTCGAATACGTGGCTGCCAATCCCGCCTTGAAAGCTAGATAGCCGATACCCACATAGAATGTCTAGGTCGAATTCCCTTGCTACGTTGTCCCACAATTGTTCGAGCCGTACTGCCGCATCCGCGTTACCTTGCTCCCAGAGGAAGGGTGCGCATTCTCCGCAGGCGGCAACATGGGGTGGAATACCCCGCGCAACCTTGGCGGCACGCAGCACGAGATCGCGAGCGACTTTCGAGAATTGAACCGGATCAGGCAAACCGTTGACCATAAAGGTCGAAAGCGTCTGGGCAACGTCCAGCGCTATATACCTGCCCTGCTCGATAGCGGCCCCAATGTTCAAACCCTGCGCCTGCAACCTCGGAAGAAGGTTGTCACGGTGTGACTCAGTCGCAACAACAATCACCGCGTTGCCGGACTTGAGAGCGGCAGCAATGAACTGAGTAAAGCCATTCAGAAATGATGCTTCATCAGAATAAAATGCGACCTCGTGGTGGCGGGCGCTCCTCACGTTTTGTGTTGGGATGAGTGTCGCAACGTTGTCACGGTGAAAACGAGCGCCGGTCTGCGGATCGGGCGGATCGGCTACACTGGCACTGACGAACCGCTTACCTTTGAAAACCGCTTTTATAGCAGGCAGCAGTTCACTTGCCGCATCGGATTTTACGACGTAGCCACCTGCACCCGTGCTCAGAGCTTCGTTTGCGATATCTGCGGAGCGGTTTTCGCTCACGAAAAGAATTTTGGAACCGGGTGAATGTTTTCTGATTTGCCGAGCGGCTTCGATCCCATTCAGCGTCGGAAGCCCGATGTCCAGCAAGATCAGGTCTGGTTGCAGTTCTTGCGCTTTCTGCACCGCTTCGAGCCCGTCGGACACTTCTCCCACGACTTGAAGCCCGTCGTGCTTTCCCAGAGTAGTTGATAAGTAACGACGCCACGGCTCATAATCATCTACAACAAGGATTCGAATCGGCGATTTGTCCAAGAGGTTTCCGTCCAGTCGAATTGAACGCCAAAATCACGCGAGATTTGCCACTCGCCCCAAAGGATTGCATAGGAACGGCTGTTTGTTCGTTGCGCAAAGGCAAGGTCGCAACTGCTTTCGAATCGAATCGCACCTTAATTCGAAACTTGCACTCTCTGGTGCGAACCATATGGCTGGAAGGGAATTCGGTCTAAATATCCTACGCCCATTCCTCGGCAACGCATAGCACGATCTTCTCCTCGGAAACCGCACACCTTTGAACTTATGGTTCCGTCGTGCAGGCGACAAACGCCGAATTACGCCAGCCTGGGAAACTTGCAGTGGGTCGGACGCGAGGAGCTATTCGAGCCCAAGCGCGGAAGCGACCCTGATCAGGTGTGGCATGGATGTGCTTTGGTGCGCGAGGAGGCGATCAGTTGGTAAAGTGATCGTTCGCGGATTGAGGAGTGATTTGGTCATGCAGCTTCCATTCAACCGGGCACTAGTTCCTGTATCGGATGTGTCTGCGACGGTGATCGACACGGTTATCACTCTTTCTCGTGACCTCAATCGGGGTGACAGAAGGCAGGGTTGCGACTAGTTTCGAACGGATCGACCCTTAATATCTGCTGTAAAAACTGACAGTTAACAAAAGTGAAGGTGTTTCTGCCCTGTGACTCTTTCAGTTCCGTGATTCATGCATTGCTGGGAACCAGTTGATATCCAAGTTCTTTAGCCGTAGCTGTCAAACGCCCGAGGCGCTGATGCTGATGGCGGGCTTCGAAGGCCGCGACGCCTTCGTCCACG
>DATDGH010000035.1:0-2205 GCA_036522215.1 Candidatus Angelobacter sp.
TTTTTTTGCACAATAACTTCTATCACTCTGACATTATAGTGACAGCATTTTATTGATTGTTCGTGGACACAAAGCACGCAGTTGAAGGCCATGACTCCCTTCCGGTTTGGACGGACACGGATTGATTGGGAGCATCATGTCAACCCAGAAAGACCGCCGTTCCATCCTCATCCATAACTCTACTCAAGGGCGATTCGGTTTGTCTTCTGAGTCGCCCGCTTTGCTATCACGATGTTTAAATCCCCTTTCGGTATATGGAGCATCTGTGCCGTAGAGCACATCGTATTGCACGTCATAGCACAGCCTAACGATTTCTTCAGTTGTGGACTCGTCCATATCTCGGAAAGTGATGCGAATATCCCACCAGATCAGTGCGGCATCGGGAGAATGATCGTTAAGAAAAGATACGAGTGGTACCTCTGATTCAAATCCTTCTGTCACCCAAAAGGTTATCGCTTGCTCAGAGTCCGGCCTCAATGTAGGCAACTGGCTGAAGTGGAGTGTGAACTTTCCTGAATACGACTGTTCGGGCCGTAGCCGTATAAATCTTGCGGCCCTCTGTCCACAATTCTCTACGTGTATGGCCCATTGTTTTGGCTGTTTTGAAGGATCAGCAATGTAGTAAGCCTTTAGGACAAGTTTTGGAGCGCCATCATAGATGCGGCTTTCCAATTCTTTGTATTTAGCCTCTAACTCAGAGGTTTTTGCATACTGGTCACGGAATGCATTTATGTTCGCCTGCGCCGTGGCCTGTGCCTGAATAAGAGATTCTCGAACTGAGACTAGTTCTTCCTTAGTCTTTAAGAATGTTTCAAGTGTATTTAGAACGTCTTGCGCCTTTTCTCCAATCACTCTTGTCTGGTTTGCTATTTTGTCATCCCTGTCAACCAACAACTCCAATAACCTTGCTTCGTCATCCCTAATGGTCATACGGTAAGAGAGCACAAATAAGTACGCCCAAGCCAATCCCGTCAGCGCAATGGATGTGAGTGTTGGCCAACTAAAAAACGCATCCCTGAAGACGGTAATCATGGCAACACCTGTCTTTCTCGCGAAGAGATCGCGGATAACCGTTGCCAGAAAAAAAGCGATAGGAATTCCGAATCCAAAAATATTAATTGCAGTCCATGAGGTTTTGAGTATCTTGTCGGCGATGTTTGCGCGGACTCTGCGCAATGGCGGGATGAACTTAATTCGGATCTGAGCCATAGCGGTTTGCTCCCTCCGCTTCCGCTTTTGCCTGGATTCGGGAGGCGGGCCATTCCCATTGTCCGCTTTTTCGATTTGATTTGTCCCGCTCAGATCACTGCCCTTCTGCGAGGCACTTACGACAGTCACTCCCATACAGCGCCGAGATTGGGAATGATCTCCGCCACTTGCGTGACGCCCACTTCTGAGCGGATCAACTTGATTTGTACGATCAACAGGAAAAACCTTACTAATCACGTTTAATTCATGAGATGCCGTCAGGAAATCGGCTGACATGCTTCTACAGCCGATCTGACAACACCGAACCTTTTAAAAACTTCATTGGAGGGACTATGCCACCACAGAAAACTCCGACAGTAGCGGAGCTAATTGCAAGGAAATCTTCATCTGCCCATACACCCGACGGCGCATTTGAGGTAGTACTGGCAATTGCAGCTGTGACAGATTTGGTTAAGGTGGATGCTACAACGACACCCTTTTCAACGGTTCCGGATGATCTGTTTGACCGTACCTTCAACGACCCTAAAATCGGAATCGACGACAGCCAGATGAACATCTTTAAGGCAAACTTGGCGTTACAATTACCTGAAATCAAAGGGGATATCAGCAACATACCCGAAAACTCAAATGAGAAGATTGGAGACGTCGCAGAGTTCATCCGGTTGTCTCTCCTCCAGGCTGGGTCAGGAGGAAGCAAATGAGACGTCTATTCGGTTTGTTCCTGTTATGTGCTGTCCAAGTGTTTGCGCAACCAAGCTTGCCTCAACACACGATAATTTCCGCATCCGCGACCGACTTCCCGAGTCAGCAATACATAGATGTCGGATTCAGCGACAAATTGTCGGTGCAAGCTGCCGACGATCTTCGAACTGATAATGTTACTCTGACTGTTCCATCGAAAGCAGAGCTGGCAGTAACCGGTGTAGAGCGGCTTGGCGGCCGACCTCGCATGCTTAGGGTCCGTTTTTCGGGAACACTGGCGCCTTCCGATGGATC
>DATDGH010000036.1:0-10412 GCA_036522215.1 Candidatus Angelobacter sp.
TTCAGTTGTCAAAGATCCAAATACTACGGCAGCCCCTGGGGGCTCCACTCTCAGTAGATCATATCTTTAACTACGTTGTTAAGTAGAAATTAATACTGTGAAAATATGTTGTTAATAGATGTGAGGGAGGGAGGCGGCTGCAGGCGGTCAAAACTTTTCTCTTGACAATAAGTTAATACTTATATAAGTTAATACTTATGAATAAAGCGTTCAATCTGGATGTCGCGTTCGCAGCGATGGCCGACCAGACGCGACGGGCGATTCTTGCTCGTCTGGCCAGGGGAGAGACAACGGTGATGGAACTGGCGAAGCCGTTCGCGATGACGCAGCCGGCCATCTCCCAGCACCTGAAGGTGCTGGAAGATGCAGGGCTGGTCACCAGCCGGGTGGAGGGCACGAAGCGCCCTCGGCGGCTGGCGAGGGCCGGTATCGACGCGATGGAGCAATGGATGGCGATGCTCAGAAAAGCGCTGGAAAGAAACTACGACCGTCTGGACGCGGTCCTGGCCAGCATGGAACAAGAGGAAAGAGGAGGAAAAAAATGAGCAAGCTGACACTGAAGACCGAAGGCGACACACACATTGTTGTGACGAGGCGTTTCGTCGCGCCTCCAGAGGCGGTGTACCGCGCGCATATGGACCCGAAGCTGATTCAGAAATGGCTGCTCGGTCCTGAAGGCTGGACAATGCCGGTGTGCATCAACGAGGCCAGGCCAGGGGGAAACTTCCGTTACGAATGGACGAACGGCAAAGGCGGTGGATTCCATGTCACGGGTGAATTTCTGGAACTTGAGCCTTACAGCCGGATTGTCCATGTGGAGCGGATGCACCTGCCAGATCCTACGCCGGACAACCATGTTGAAACCAGGTTTGATGCAGACGGCACGGGCACTTTGATGACGATGCGAATGACGCTGCCCGATGCTAAGACGCGAGCGGCAATGCTGGCCACCGGCATGGAACGCGGAATGGAAGCCAGCTACGTTCGGTTGGAAGGAATGATTTAGGCTTGTCAGGGGGGAGCACTCAGCACTCAGCATTCAGCACTCAGCCCGCGAACATCGCACGCTGCAGGGATGGGTTAAAAGTGGGCATGGTCAGATGAAAAGCCACCGCCTCTCTGAAACTTGATTTAGGCTGGCCCGAAACCAAAAAGTCAGGGCGCCAGTTATATCCAGTCTCTTTTTTGGCGTTCATTGCACTTTCTCCTTGAGTTTCTGCGATAAAAACAGACCGGGCTGCACCAGCACGCAAACGCTGATGCAGCCCTAACCACAACGCACACGAGAGGTGCATCATGGCTAAGACCCATCTTTAATTAGCCAGTGGGGAACGGCTGCAGGTTTATGAGGCCGCTTTCCGACTCAATCGCTCATTCCACTTTATTGTTTGTCGTTTGTCCGACCTGGACAAACTGGGAACTTTCAACTCAACAACCCTTGCAGAGCTGCGCGCGCTCACGCAGGAGATGCAGGTTGAAATCAATCATCATCTGCTGGAAACAATGACTGCCGTTGAACATAAGGACTGGCACAGTTTTGGGAAAGTGCGGGTTCGACGGTTAGCCGCGAATAAACGCGAAAAACGCGAATGAGGCATTCGTGAATTCTGATTCCTGATTTGAGCCCGCTACACTCTGGCGGGCTGTCTTTTTGTGCTTTCAATCACCAGAATTTTAGCTCTGGTGGGCGGTTGGCAGTGTCCTGCTCGCGAAGGGTTTGGTAATTGGGTAAGTTGGTAATTTGGTAACTTGAAACCAAAACTCAAAATCGGGAGACGACTGGGATATCAAGGGCCACCATTTGGCTACAAGCTATTTCATAAATGGTTAGAGTAACGAAATCGGCAGTTTTCGGGGCCCGGGGCTAAAGCCCAGAGTTTGTGGAAGGCGCTATTTTCGCGGGTTCCAAAGAACCCGCTCCCCGGACTAAAGTCCGGGGCTTCCACCCGCCGAGTTAGAAAACCATTTATGAGATGAGTTCTAGTAAGATTCAGGGCGGTCAAAACCTCAGGCGTTGAAACCTGTTGAGTGGTGGGGATTGGCATTGACAGCTACAAAATCGACTACCTTGCCCGACTTGATGCCCGTAGGTCGATTTCGCAAGCTGTTCAATTTGAAGGATCGCCAAGTGCGTTTACCCGGTAGACCGTCTGGTGTTGCATCAGATGGTTTCCCGTCCGTGATTTGTCAAATTCAGGGAGCAAGTCCCTCCACGAGTCCGCCACCAAAGTCAGCTACCCAGAGAAGACGAAAGACATGATCGAATTTAACGTCATAACCGCTATTACGGACTCCGCCGAAAAAGGTGAAGGCAACGGCATTGGTGCTGGTGTTCACGGAAAACAGGTAGCCTCCGTGCGTTACACCGCGGATTGTTTCGTCGAAGCTGTCAAAGGCGATGCCGATCGGTTCGTTATGTCCTGAGACGCTGATGCTCTTCAGCAGCACGCCGGCTGGAGAGATTTGATCTACTCTCTGGCTGTTATAGCAACTCGCCCACATGTTGGTCCCGTCAAACGCCAGGAACTGGGGTTGAGTATGCGTAGCGGTAGTGGTCTGAATCACGCCGCTCTGGTGCAGGGCCATCACGTTATTGCTGTTGCGGTTGGCCACCCAGATGGTGGTGTTTGCTGTATCGACCGCCATGAAAAACGGCCCTGAGCCCACAGCGAAGTTTCCCAGCAATGCTCCGTTGGAAGGTTGGATCTTGCTGACAGTGTTGCTGTTGTAATTCGCAACCCAGATGAACGTCCCGTCAAAAACCACTCCCCTGGGTCCTGAACCCACGCCGAACGAGCCCAGGAGAGCACCTGTGCTGGCATTTACTTTGGAGATCGTGTTGCTATTGAAGTTTGAGACCCAGATGTTGGCGCCGTCAAAAGCAATTCCATTCGGACCGCTTTCAACAAAGACTTTTTTCAGGATGGCACAGTTGCTGGATTGTATTTGAAGGATGTAATTTCCAGAAAAAAATGCTGCCCAGACGTTTGAATTGTTATCCAGCGTGAGACCCGTCGGCTCACCTGAGCCTACAACAGCCTGACAGGCAGCTGCCTGGGCGGCAAGGCCAGAGCTTAGACACATCGGCAACAGAACGGTGCACAGAGAGCGTACCAACTTTTTCATTTTTTTAGTCCCTTTACTGCGAAAATCTTTGAAGCACAATTATTTTAGTTCAAGCGATCTTTCAATATGCTTCCCGCAGCTCAAATTTTCCTGCGCCTAGTCCCATTTTGGGAATCATAACCATTACCAGCATTAATCGAATCGTTCTCGCAAACCGTAGGAACGGTTTTTGAATCTCCAGACTTTATCGAGGAAAGGCTGCCTATTGGTAACGTGCCAACTCACCGGATCATCGCGACCGCTTTCGGAACTGCTTCATTTTGAAAGGAGTATTTGAAAGCCCTGACGGGTAGACCCTCTGGTGTTGCATCAGAAGGCTGGCTGCGTTGCGAATCCCGAGACGAATCTCAACTGCCGCATAAGATTCCTAACTCGCGTTTGCTTTGGGCCGCCAGCATAGGGAAGCTGTGTTGATGAGCAGTTACCGTGCATGCATTTAAGGTTGTCTCAGAATTGGGCGGAAATAGTGCTGTGTCGACTTAGGGAAAATTTCTCGCTAGTCCTTCGAGAATTTTGTCGTGGGTTTCATAGAATCCGGTTGAGGTTGCTTTCACGAAAGGCGGGAAGTGTTCGACTGGCTTACTTCTACGCTTGCACTCTCTCCCAAAGTTTTGCCTGGCCCAAGTGATAGGCGATATGCGTAGTTCTGCCGAGTAGAACCGTGAAGCGATTGCGATGCGGCTCCCGCAAGAAATCCTCTGCAGATACAGCACTATGCTTCTGCAACCAATCGGTGACCGACAGCTTCGAAAATCCTGTCCACAGAATCTGATTGGTCTCTTGCCAAATCATTTTCAAATCCCCGCCTGACAATATGGTTGTAACAGTCCGATCCGGGTTCGACACGAACATCAGGTCAAGTTCCGGACGAATCCTGGATCCGAACCCGAGAAGCGGAATGAGAGCGTCATGAAATGCTGTGAGGTGACCCCACAGGTAAATCAGCCGATTTTTTCCAGGGGCAACTTCCAGCAGCAGTTGCTCTTGTGACAAACTTCCAAAGAGCTTGTCCACACGATCAACGTTCGACCGCCAATTCCTAAGCGCTGAATCTATGAGCGATGTTTCAAAAGTCATATTTCACCTTTCGTGATCTGAAAATGGATGAGCGCCACGCTGGAACCAACTGGATTCAGGCGAGAGCCCCGCGTGTTGGCTTATCGGATTCTGTGCGGCGCCGAAGCTAAGATCATCTTCGGTCAGCGGTCCGCCGCTTTGCTGCTGGTCATAGTGGTGCTCGTATATTACGAGCGAGTCTTTCCACCTCCGAAGCGTGCGCCAGCTTATGGTGCAGGTTCTCCCGGTCGCGCCAACGAGCTCGAGTGTCCATGCTGAATTCGTCTCATCTGCAACGTCACCAGGCATCGTGATTTGTCGGATGGAGATTGACACGCCGCCGACCTCGACCATTACGTGCAACGGGACCAGGACGTCATAAAGAAGTGAACCCACTTTTGCCTTGCCACGAATCTGCCCAGTAGTGGCACTGCTAACCTCGATATCCTCGGCGTAAAACCTATTGAAGATCTCAAGATATTCTTCGAAGCTCCGGCTGATCTCAGCCGTGACGATGGCTCTGTTTAACGCCCGTTCCCCTGCATGAGAAGTTGCATAGGGATCGTCGGCATGGACTGCTGAAAAAAAGCTGCTTGGTATGCTCATAGAATCTCCCTGCCCTCATGGCTTAGGCACGTTGAGTTGCACCGGAGCACCGGGAGGGGCTGCTTCCCAGCCACCGCCCAGCGCCTTGTACAAGGCGATCAGGTTCGTGGTCACCGCGATCTGACTTTGCGCGAGCAGATCTTCGCTGTTGTAAAGCTGCCGCTCCGCGTCGAGAACCGTCAGAAAGTCCGCGAGGCCAGAGCGATAGCGCTCTCGAGACAATTGAACCGCGGTTTGGCTTCGGGCGACTGCTTCCTGAAGATGGTCGCGCCGTTCCTGCTCGAAGGAGTAGTTGACCAGGGCATCCTCTGTCTCCTGCAACGCCCCCAGTACTGCCGAGCGGTAGCGGAGCTGGGCTTGCGTCAAGCGCGCCTTCTGCACGGCGATGTTCGAACGAATCCGGCCACCAGTGAATATCGGCAAAGTGATGGCTGGGCCCACGGAGAAGAAATTGCCCAACGAAAGGCTCAGGTCGTGCAACTGCGTCGCCTGCCTTCCCGCAGTTCCCAACAACGTGAAACGAGGGAAATATTCCGCCTTTGCCCCTTTGACCCGGGCCGCGGCGGCTGCAATCTCTATCTCAGCGCGGCGAACATCCGGTCGCCGCTTCAGCAGATCAGAGGGAAGACCGACCGGAACCTCTGGCGGGACCGGTGGCACCGGGGCGGAGGTCTCGAGGTCCGTCCGCAAAGCGCCCGGCTCTGCACCGAGAAGAACGCTGAGTCTATAGATCGAGGATGCGGTCGCAGCCTGGAGCGATGGCACGACCGCACTGGTGGTCTCCTGCTGTGCAATCGCGCGTTCCACGTCCAGATCTGTTGCCAATCCGGCCTTGGCTCTGGCCTGCGTCAGAGCGACGGTGTCCTTCTGGCTCTGAATGTTCCTCTCGGCGATCTGCAGTCGAAGCTGGAAGCCGCGAAGATCGGCGTACGTAGTGGCCAAATCACCAAGCAGTATCACCAACACATCGCGACGATCCTCTTCGGCCGCGCGGAAGTCATTGGTAGCGGCCTTTACTTCATTGCGGATGCGACCGAATACATCCAATTCCCAGGAGCTGTCAAACCCGATCTGAAAATCGTTCAGCTCCAGAGCCCGGAACGCTGATGGTCCAGTGCTGGTCACCGTCGGGACCCTTTGCCGTTGACGCGTAACACTGGTGTTCGCACCCAGGGACGGATAGAGCGCGGATTTTTCAATGCCGCGCACAGCGCGCGCTTCTTCGACCCGTGCGGCGGCAAGTTTCAAATCGAGATTGTTGGCGACGGCGCGCTGGACAAGTTGCGTCAGCTCCGCATCCCGAAACGAGGTCCACCATTCTGGCGTTGGCGTTTGTTGCGGGGTAGCGCCCCGGGTCGACGTCGTCGCCCAGCCAGTGGAAGGGGAAGCGGGCGTTTGCGACCGTCCAATCGCCCCCAATCCGCAGAGGAGAACAATCAACGCTATGGTGCGCGAGGGTTTCATCTTCCGGTACCTGCAACTTTGCTGGAAGTCTTAGAACTCGCACTGACGACCGGCGCATCGATGAACACATCCATCTGCTGCCCCACGAATAACCGCAGGTCGTCACGCTGCACGCGATAGATGACCTGTAACACCCTGGTATCGACCCGTTCGCTGCTGTCTCCGGTGAGTGACTTCTTGGGCAGGACAAAAGGCTCAAAGCGCACGAACTTAAGCGGGGTCGCAAGACCCGTATTGCCACGAACCGTGGCCGTGGCATTTGCTTCAGGACGGACTCGCCAGGCTTCCTGCTCGTCAACATCCACTCGCAGATAGAGTGGCTTCGCCCGGCCCAATAGGATCATCGGCGTCGCGGTAGCCCCTGCGACAGCAAATTCTCCGGCACGGATCTTCACCTGCAGGACCTCGCCCGCGATCGGCGAAGTCACTATACTGCGCTCCAGTTCGGTCTTGACCATGGCGATCTGCGCCCTGGCGGCGCCTACTTCGGCCTCCGCCTCGCTCAGCTTGGCCTTGGCCGTCTGGACAGCCGAACGGCGACGAGTCACTTCCTCGGCGCTGATCGCTCGGGGATCAGTCACGTCTTCCGCGAACTTGAGCTGCTGCCGGAGGTCATCGAGCGCCGCTGAGGCCACAGAAACCCGGGCCTCCGCGGCCTGTTCACCAGCCTCCGCTTGAATAAGTTGAGCGCGCAGGTTGCGATGGTCGATCTTGAATAGCGGCGCCCCGGCCTTCACCGGATCACCCACGGTGACGAATACTTTCTCCACCACCCCCGGCAGGTGCGAGCCTATGGCTATATTTTCCGTGCTGGTTTCGACCAAGCCGACGGCGGCAACGTTACGTGCAAAGGCTGATTCCGGCGGTCGCACGGGCGGATTGGTTGCCTCCTGCCGAGGCTGAGAACGAACCACTGAGATGATGCCGAATGTGAGCGCAAATGCGGCTATTACGGGAATGAACCAACGTTTCATGCGTATACCTCCTTCAATCTCTGGTCCTCGGTCTTGACGATCCGGCCATCATCCATCTCCGCGATGACGTCGGCGTAATGGAAGACGCGGGAGTCGTGGGTCACGACGATGACGGCACGGTTCGGATGCACCGCCTTGGCCGCGAGCAGCTCCATGACTTTTTCGCCGGTGGCGTGATCGAGTGCGGCAGTGGGCTCATCGCAAACCACCAGACGCGGCTCGTGGACGAGCGCGCGAGCGATGGCCACCCGTTGTTGCTCGCCGCCGGAAAGCTTGGCCGGCAATGCATCGCGGCGGCCATTCAGGCCAAGTTGATCGAGCAGAGCCTTGGCGCGATCCACGGCTTCAGGCCACTTCACGCCGCCCGCGATCAAGGGGACGGCGGCGTTCTCTGCGGCCGTCAGCGCCGGCAGCAGGTTGTACTGCTGGAAGACAAAGCCGAGGTTCTGGCGGCGAAACTCGATCTGTTGGTTCGCCGGGAACTGATGGATCCCCTGGCCCAAGAGATCGACAACGCCCTCCGTGGGGTCGAGCAAGCCGGTGACAACACTTAATAATGTTGTCTTACCGCACCCGCTGGGGCCGACGATGAAGGTTAGCTCACCAAGCCTCGCCTGAAAATCGACGCCGCGCAGCGCTTCTACGCTTGCGCCATTCCCGCCGAACCGCTTCCTAAGCCCGCGGGTCAAAACCGCAATGGAGTTCTCCCGATTCATGTCAGCCTCTGAACACTTCCGCCGGCTCAAGCACAACCACGCGTCGAATACTGAGCAGGCTGGCAATGATGATGACCAGCAAAATGCAACCGCCGGTGAGCACGACGCATTGCCACCACAGCACGAGACCGCGCGTCGCGATCTTCTGCAGGGTGATTTCAAAGAAGAGCGCTGCCAACCCCGTGCCGATATTGAAGCCAATCGCTCCGACGGTGATCGCCTGCAGCAGGACCATGCGCGTCAGGCGCCAGTTGGTAACGCCGATGGCCTTCAGCGCACCAAATTGCTTCAGGTTTTCGAGCGTAAAGAGATAGAAAGTCTGTCCAGCGACCACCGTGCCAACGATGATGGCAATGGTGATGGTGATTCCGAAGTTCACGGGAATACCGGTGTTCTTCAGGTAGTAGCGGATGCAGTCCCACCGGAACTCGTCTGTGGTCCGCGCGCGCAATCCGGTCTGCTCCTGGATACGGTGGGTAACTTCTTCCGGGTTTACCCCGGGTGCTGATTTCGCCAGCACATAAGAAAGCTGCGTGCGCTCGCGGCCGACGAAATTGATAGCCTGGCTGTACCGAGTATGAATGATGGGATTACTGAGGAACGGCGCAGAGGCATCTGAGATGCCGACAATGACCGCTTTGTGGTCATTGAGCTCCAGGGTGCGATCGATCTGCAATGGTTCGTCCGGGAACAACAACAGGTAACCGGCCTTGTCGATCACGATCGCGTCGGGCTCGCGCAGTCGCTCCCAGGATCCGAGCAGCATCTTGCGCGGAGCGCCGGTCAAGGTAGCGTCATCGAGCCCAAGACAGAACGAAGCAGCAAACTTTCCCTCCAGGGTCCGTGCCACTGGATTCCCTTTGAATAGCCTCACCGCCCACTGGACCCCTTCTACGCCGCGCACGCGGTTCACGTCTGTGTCTTTCAAGGCCTTGGTCTGGTCGAAATATTCTGTCTTCGGGTCCATGACCCAGATGTCAGCATCCGTGACATCCAGGATCTGGCTGCCGGTGCGCCGGAGGATCCCCGCGAAGATCGAGGTCTGGTTCTCCAGCAGGAAGGTACAAAACGCGATCGCGAAGATCAGCCCGAGATACTTGGCGCGATCGCCCGTGAGCATTTTGAGAGCTATTAAGTTCATGCTTCCGTCTCCTGCTTCAATATAAGATGATGACCATCATATTACGACGCAAAAAAATTATGGCTTTTTGTCCTTTGGCGCCGGGGTCGCTTCGAAAGCCGATGCATAGAATTCTCGCGCCTGCTCCAGGAAGTGATCGCTGGCCTTGCGGTCGGTGATGGTTTTGGCGATCATCATGGTCCCCGCCATCCCCGACATCATCAGCCGGGCCCTGTCTCGTCGCTCCTGCTCATTCGCTCCGGGGAAGAATCTCGCCATAAGTTGCAGGCGGTCCTCAATTGCACGGGTGTAAGCGTTCCGTACCGATTCCGATTGACGCGCCATCTCACCCGCAAGTCCTGCAACTGGGCAGGCCTGGGGGCTGTCGCGGTGCGCCGTACTCAGGTAGGTGTTGACAATGGCCCGGACTTTTTTGCCCTGTGGCGCTGCCTCGGCCGCGGCAATGACCTGGGCGACTCCTTCTTCGAGCATCGGACCCGCAGCCTGGGCGATCAGCGCGTTCTTGTCCGGGAAGTGGGCGTAGAAACCGCCGTGCGTCAATCCCACTTTTCCCATCAAGCTCGCGATCCCAGTACCTTGCACACCGCGACGCCGCATCTGCTCCGCGGCCTTCTTCAGGACCTGCTCGTGGGTCTTGGCTTTGTGTTGGGCTGAGTAGCGCATGCTTAAATATGATGACAATCATATCATGTTGGATTCATTTCTCTAGTTGTAGGCACTAGTCCGTTGTGCGCCCAATTGCGAGAACTTTGTTCTCGTTTCGATATTAGCAGCCCCGTTCTCGCTGAGAATTTGGTAATTGGGTAAGTTAGTAATTTGGTAATTGAAAATCAAAAGCAGATTCCTGTGCGCCGGGATAAACCGGCATGAAGTAGAGAATGAAAGAGTCTTACGAGAAAGGAGTAGCGATCCACTCGGCCCCGAGTTTTGCGTCACAGATCGCGAGATGCTTGGCTAAGCGTAAACAGGGGTATCGGTGGGCTGGGCGATTGAGCTTCGAAAATGCGCAATGGGAATGCGGACGCTATAGGGAATGTGGAACGCATGGGGCAGGAGCGATAGCGCGAGTTCCTGACCAGTCCCCCGTAGTCAAGACCGACTCAAAAAAAAACTTCTTGTACCGCTAACTCTCTCTAGAAGCTCATCCTGAGTCATAACGTCCATCACCTGCTCCGATAGTTTCACGACCTCGTGATCAGGCGAAGCGATGTACAATGATTGCCGTTTCGATCAAAAAAGAGAATCCTGATTACAAGAGAGCCCGATATGGCAGCTGTCAAGTTTTTTTCTGTTTTGTTTGTATTGCTTCTCCTTGTCGCCCTGGTTCTG
>DATDGH010000037.1:0-27876 GCA_036522215.1 Candidatus Angelobacter sp.
CATAAGCGCCGATGTCAAAGTTCGGGTTCTGAGGCCGCGGTATTCCATCGTTGTCCTCGGGATTACCGTTCCACGGCGCGTAACCGTTGTAAGTGTTGCCCGCGCTGATATTGGTTCCGGCATCTTTCGCCGGGCTGCTCGATTGTAAGCGGAAGTTATCTGAGCTTAGTCCGGCAAAAAGCGGATCACTGGTAATGTTACCCACCAAAAACGCTGGAACGGACGGTGAGCCCGTGCTGTGCAGGACATTGTTGGAGCCGCTGACGTAAGTGGAATTCCAACCGCTTCCGCTGCCAAAAGGTTCGCTCCCAAGCTGGTACAACACGTTGTTGCGAATCCTGATGTTAAGCCCTGCGGCGCCGCCATTGATCATGAAGCTGCCGTTGTTGGCAAAGCTGGCGGCGTGCGGTCCGCAATCGTAGAGCGTGTTGTTGTAGACCTCCACCGTTCCTGTTCCTACTGGGCCGGTGTTGGTGATGTAGGCCATATAGATGCAGCTATAGTCGCCGGAATCACCGTCCTGCGGCGCCGGGCCGATGCCAACGTGATAGATCACATTGTTATAGGCCTCAACCTTACCCTTGGATGGATCCACAGTAGCGAAATTGATTCCGTCGCAAGGATCATCGTGAATCAGGTTGTCATGGACGGAGAGATCGAACTGGTCGTGGCCGGTGGGATCGCTCGCTCCACCGCCGCCCAACGGCGAAGAATGGAATTGCATGGCGCGGCAACTGCGGTTGTTATGGATGTAGTTCCAGGCCGCTTCTACGTGGTTGGTGTCGCTGGAAAAATACACCCCATGTTGCTGCTTGCCCGCGGCTACCACGCCTACGTTGGTGACCTCATTGCCCAGGTATTTGATGGTGTTGATTTCATTGGTAGTAAAGCAGCCGTCCTGGCCGTTGGCGTTGGGGCACTGAAAGTTGTTGCCAATGACCCTCCAATTGGTGGAGTTGGTCGGGTTCATGCCCATCTCGCTCGGGCTGAGGAACAGCCCGGCCACGGTTACGTAATTAGCTGAGACGCTGATGTTGGGAACGCGAATGCCATAGGTAATCCCGGAACTACCCAGGGTGACCGTAGCTCCCGGATAAGCCACAAACGCAATCGGATTGCCCGCTGATCCGCCCTTTTCAAGTTCCAGGGTGGCATCAAAGTTGTCTACCGTCCTGGCCACAACTCCATTTTCGATGTAGCAGGTATCGCCCGCCTTCATCGCGCTCTTGCAATGAGGGATGGTGGCAAAAGGAGTTGCAAAACTGCCATTGCTGCTGTCACTTCCAGTCGTAGAGACGAAAAACAGATTACCCGGCCGGACGGTGAAGGGAGCTCCGTTGGAAGCGGCGCCGTTCACGGTCACGACAAAATTGCCGGTTCCCGCCGTACAGCCGGAACCGAGTTGCACCACGATCTTCTGATACCAGAAGTAGGAGCTTCCCCATCCGCTGTAAGAACCCGCAGGGCCCACAACCCGCAGGCAGTTTTGGCCATTCCAGGTGACGGTGGAACTGCCCTGGCTGGCGCCCAAGAAATTTCCATAAAGGCTAACGTAAGCGCCGGCAAACCCGCTGACGCTCTCGCCACCGGAATTCGGCCCGCTGTCCAGGTCGCTGAAGAATATCCGCGGCGCCGGCGACGAAGCCTGGGCCGCACAAATTGTTGAGTATAAAAGTAAGGTAAACAGTGCTAGTGTGAATGGCAGGGTTTTGAGTTTTGACATGCCTCTCCTATATTGGTTATGACGCTAAGGAACCATCTACTCTGGTTCAATCAATCAGCCCACCTAGGAACTGACCTGAAGAGTCGTAGTCCTGTGTAGTACTCGAGTTCCGTAAAAGCCTTAGTGTGGAGGGTCTTGAATGAAGATTAGTCGTCGCAAGAATGAATCACTGGCAGTTACTTGTATGTAATTTTCATTTTGTCGACGAAAACGCTGTAGGGATTGGGTAAGCTGTTACTGTCCAGTTGGAATGCATTGGAGAACTGGTCGCTGCCGCTTTCAGCAAAGGCATCATGGCGGATGTTGATCGGCGTGCGCACGCCATCCACCGTGAGCGCGTCATGGAAGACGGAATGGCTGGATCCATCATTGTGGAATTCAGCCATCACATGGTGCCAGGTTCCCGGCGAGAAGCGCTGGAGGGTAAGTCCTGACTCTTCCCATTTCTTTGAGCCATAGTTGTAGATGCGCCAGCTCCCGCCCGCATAATTTGCCTGCCAGGCGAAGCTGTAAATCCAGCCACCTAATCTCTGCTGGCACTCAAATTCGATCGCCTGGGGAGCGTTTTCAAATCCGGTGGGAACGAAGAGATCGAATTCATAGGTCAGGAGGGCAAACTGCCCGGTGACAGAGTTGTGGTGTTGATAAAAGTACCCGTTGGTAAAGGGAACAGCAGCCGCAATTGCGAATTGGGTCGCGGCGCCGTCTTCGCTTGGCGAGACGATCCCAAGTGTGGCCGAGTAGTTGGCGACCGGCCCCGTGCCACCGTTGTTGCCGCAAGCGCCACAGGTCAACCAGGTCTGCTCCTGAATATTGTCAATGACCGTGGATGCCGCCGCAGGGGTCGATCCACCGCCTGAAGAAGCCGACGGCGTAGTCTGGCTGGAAGAACCTCCACCACAAGACGTAAAGAGAAAAATTGCGAGAAAGAGAAGTACAAACACACTTCCGGCAAGGAAAAAGCGTCGCAAAACGGCCTCCCAGACGAAGAGTGGCTTGGATAGAGGCCTACACTTTAGCCCGTACTTAGGAAATCTGGATTACGACGAACACCTGAGATGTGGGTAACTTAGTACTGATGGTGAAAGTAGTTGGTGGCTGGCCATTGGTAATTATGCTTTTTTAACTTTACCTCTAACGCGAAGCGAGAGGTCCCCGCTGCTTGGGGGATCTCATTCGGCCGCGATTTTTGAACGGTCACATTATTTCTGAAAACCCTGTAAGCCGGATCGGGGCCTGATGTCTGCTTAACGTTGGTGGCTCATGGTCAGCCGATTCACCGGCTTGCAGACGCCATCGCCGCCAACTTGCCAGATCAGGTTTGGGTCAAGAGGGTCGTTCGATCTGCCTGGATATGGCGCGACGGAAATGCAGCGGCAGCCGGCGTCCGCAAGCGAAACATTCTTCAGGATGTATTCTGACGACACTGATTTCACCAGAATCTGTTGTGAGTTCATCGGCTGGCTACTGAGCGAGTAAGAATCTTTGACCGAATAGCCCATACCGCTAAAGGCGGGGTAAATTCCGTAGTTGCTCTGCAGCCACTTCGCAAGCGCTGTATGGTTGGCATCATAGAGCGTGCCGGCGTAGCTGAAAGTATTTGCCAGCGATGTGGGAACTGCTGTTCCCGGAGGATCGCTGAAAGCCTTGGCAAAGCACGCCATCTGTGCTGCCGTGTTTGCCGGATCCGCATTACAATCCCCGCCATTCAGGGGAACATCGCGCTGGATGGCCATGAAAACATTAGGCCAGGTTGCCAGCACAGCGTCCACGGTCTCCGCATGCTGTGGACGGCAACGCATTGCTACAAGTACATTCTTGTCATCATTCACCAGCCCTGAATAGTAGGGGACATCTGCGAGTTTAAGCGGCGGCCCGTAAAGCGATGTGGCTGTCGTGAACGCTCGCAGAGCTCCGGGGCGGGAAAGGGTTGTAGGTTCAACACCGGCCGCAAGAAAGCTGATACGTTGATAATCATCAGGCAGGGCCTCGCGCACGGTGTCGGAAATAACCACCGGAGCTGGAACTACCGGGGCGACGCTGACCCGATGAGCCGCGCAGCCGGATGCCAGAAGAGCCATACCAACACATGCAAGTGAGGGTGTGATGCGCATCGCTAGTCTCCAGGAAAAGTTGAATTATGCCGCGTGAAATAGAATCTGCGAACTGACTTTAGGAAACAGCAAAGAATAACAGCGTACCAGCGAACATTGCGAGTACGGGACGAATAAAAAAGGCCCCGATTTGGTAATCGGGGCCGAGTTGTTCTGAAGCGTGGTTAGAAGGTGAACTTCACCCGCATGCGCATCGAGCGCCCGAAAGACTGTGTCTGGGTGAAATCCAGGAAAGTTGACGGCTGTCCTGCGAGCGGGAACGCAGCGTTGATGGTGCGTGGCGCAACCCGGTTTCCAAAGTTAGTGGTGTTAAGCGCATTGACCATTTCAACGCGGTATTCAAAGTTGGTGCCTTCTGTGATCTTGAACTGCTTGGCAATCGCCAAGTTCAAGTTGTCGAGGCCGGGCGCGAAAAGGGTGTTGCGGCCAACGGTGTGGCCATTAGGAGCGCCGGCGCCCTGGATCCAGTGCACGGTATTGGGATCGACGCAGGCGCCCGAATCCGGATTCAGAAATCCAGTGGAGCATTTCGAGCTGATGATGGCGCGGGTGTTCAGCGGGGCCCCAGGGTTGCTGATGTCCGGCCGGTCTGGTGTACTCTGGCCATCGCCATTACGGTCAGAACCGTTGGCGACTGTGAACGGGAAGCCGGTTTGCCAATGGGACACACCGGCGACGCTCCACCCACCCAGTACTTGACTAAGGATTCCTCGCTTGGGACCGCGAATGTCCCATACCAGGGAGATCACCCCAACATGGCGGCGGTCAAAGTCGGAGTTGCCATAGTCAATGTGCGGGCTGGCGCCCAGCACCTGAGATACGGATTCAACCGCGCTTGGGGTTGAGTCAAACGCGAAGACGTCACTCACATCATCCAGCGAGTGCGACCAGGTGTAGGTGCCCAGGAACAACACCGGGCCCAAAGGAGTGGCTTTAAAGTTCCTTCGGAGCTCGAACTGGAGCCCTTCGTAGTTGGAGTTGGCGGAACTGGCGCGGACGCTGCGAATGCCCACCTGGGGCTGGAACCGGGCGCCGGTAGCAGGATTTACGATGGGATTCATGTCAATGGTGCGATAGAGGTGATGAGAGACCGATCCCACGTAGGCAGTATCCCAAACGAAACCATAGGGCATCTCGCGCTCAAAGCCGAGCGACCAGCGGTCCGTTTGCGGATTGAGGAACGGTGTGAGGAAGAGATTGTTCTGCGGTGATAGCGCGGTGGGAGGAGTGGCCGCGATACCGGCGAACAATGAGCTGAAGTTCGCCAAGCCACGCCCGGCCGATGGCGAAGTAATGGTGCCGCCTAACGTATTTGGAGAGGATCCAGCGATGTTGGACAGGAGATTGTTAAAGGCACTGTCATAACTGATCTGGAAGCCGCCACGCCAGACCATCTTCTCTCCGCCTGCCATCCGGTGGAAGAAATCTCCTCCTCTCGGGTTCCAGGCGAAGCCGACGCTCGGACCAAAATTGCCCTTGTAGCCATCTACCTTGTGCGGAGCGGCAAAATTCACCGGGTCATAATTGGTGAAGGCAGCGACTTTAAAGGTGTTTTCCGGCGAGCCGTAGTATTCGTAGCGCAGGCCCAGGTTAAGAGTAAGGTTGCTGGTGGTTTTCCAGGAGTCCTGGAAGAAGTAAGCCTGGCGGAAGAGGTTGGGATAGTAGATGGAGCTGCCAAACTGGCGGTTGAGGCTTCCCGACGTGCCTCCAAAGTCATCCAGGAAATTGGCAAACCCTGTTACCGGTCCGCCGGCGGTACTGGCATTGTAGACAAACGAGCCGCGCTCATTGAAAGGAGGATGCTGCTTGGCCAGTTGCCGCAAGAAGTCCACGCCGAAGCGGAACGTATGCTTGCCTCGCACCAGGCTCATAGTGTCCTGGTATTGGAAGTTGTTGGCATACCGGAACTGCGGGATGTTGGTCGCACCTCCCATGGCTGCCACGCCAAAGCCGGAATAATTCGGCAGCGCGGAGTGGAACGCGTCTGAGGATGCAAGCGGGAAATTGAAGCCGATGCGGCCGTAGTTAAAGCGGAACTCGTTGGTCCATCTGGGGTTGATCATGTAGGTGTCGGTGAAGAGTCCGTTCATGGTGAGGCCTGTAAAGTTGTTATCAAACCCTGGCAGCGTGCCCCCGTTCAGACCCGGACCCTGGATATCGCTGTCATAGAGCCAGCGAAAGCTCATAGTTTGTTTGTCGGAGACAGTGTGATCGACGCGGACCAAGTGGTTGTTGTCCAGGTTGGAAAAGGATTCCGAGCGGCCGAAGAGGCCCGTGGTCAGAACCATTCCCGCACGGGTTGTGCCATTGCACGTTCCTGCGGCGCTGGGGACGTTAAGTGGTATGCCCACGGGTGAGGCCGTCGGGTCACCGCGCACGGAACCAAGCGCCTTCAAGTAAAGAGCGGCATTGGGGCAGGATGCGGACAGTGACTGCAACAAAGCTACTCCGGCGTTGTCCGGCGCCTGGATGTTCGTAGTGGTAGAGCCATAGAACCGGTCCCATTGGCCTGCAGCAAAGAAAAACGTCTTGTTGTGGCCGTTGTATATTCCGGGAATAATCACCGGGCCGCCAAAAGTGAAGTCAGGAATGTTATCCACCGCGCGTGGAGGACGGGTTTTGTGCGCCAGGATATCACTGCGATTCAGCGCCTGGAATGCGCTGCCGGTATAGACCCAGGCCACGGACCCATGAAACGCGTTCGTCCCTGAGTCGGTCACCTGGTTGATCACGGCGCCGCCAGACCGGCCAAATTCCGCGCTGAAATCTGCGGTCTGGACGTTTACTTCGTTGACAGCGTCGGGAATAGTGATAGTAAAGGCTGGGCCAGTGACGGAAATGTCATTGTTCTCCACGCCATCAATCATGAAGTTGTTGCCACGTGGACGCTGCCCATTAGCGACAAAGTTCAGGTTCCCGTTCTGGTTGATGGAGTTCGTGCTGGCCAGCGCAACGCCGGGCGTCAATTGCACCAGAGTCAAGCTGTCGCCGCCTACCAGTGGCAGGTTTTGAATGGCCACTTGGGAAAGAGTTTCTCCGCGCACCTGATCGGAGGTTTGCAGACCAATCTCAGCCGCTGAGGCCTCTACGGTCACCGTCTCCGTGGCGGTGCCGACTTTTAGCGCAAAATCAAGGTCAACGGTGTGGGCCGCTTGTACGACCACGCCAGTCTTGACTTCAGAGGAGAAACCCGCGGCCGCGACCGATATGTTGTAGGTTCCGAGGTCAACGGCATCGAAGCGGAAAATACCGGCATCATTGGTGGTGGTTTTACGTGACACATTCGTGTCCGGTTGAGTGATGGTGACGGTCGCTTTGCCAATGACCGCACTCGAAGTGTCCTTGACCGTTCCGGTAACGGTACCGCGACTGGTTTGCGCGATGGCGGATGAAATCATCAATGCCAGCATGACAAACCCGATCAGGACAAAGACTGGCCCTCTCGTCAAAGAATGACGATTTAGCATGTGCCCTCCACTGGATTTAGGGCTGTGGTTGCTCTGGTTGCGACCAGGGAACGGGAATCCAACTGACGGGTAGACAGAACAGCAACAAGAACCCCGCAGCCAAAACTGCCCGACATTTTATTCTCATTAGCATCCAATGGGCCAAAAAATTTTGTGTTTGTCTTGATGAGAAAGAAGGGCTGCGCCCTATGAAAAGAGGAAACGCCTCCCAATATTTGTAACCCTACCCTGTTTTTCTACGGTTTCACGAATATGTGTGAGGGCATTCCCGAATCGGGAGGCAGAGCGCCGGTGGTTCGGGCTTAGCTGGTAAAGCTGTGATCGGCGGCGTGTAACGTCTCAGAAACCGTCTGGGCGTATTTCTTGACCTTGTCCAAGGTGGCTTCAACTGCGGTGGCTTTATCCTGCAATCCGCGTTGGCGCGCAGTTCGCCTGAGCTGTTCAGCCTCCAGGCTGAGGCGCTCGAAGGTGCTAAGCAAATATCCCAGAGCGTCAGCATGAGGCTTCCACAAATAGGCAGAATTGGATTTCTGGCGGTAGTCATCCACTTCAATGATCATTCGCGCGTGATAGCTCACCAGCAGCATCAGGATGTTGGCATAATCGGCGCGGAAGCTCTTTTCCCCGCCGTAGTCCACTCGAAAGGCCTCGACTTCCGCCGCACTCAGCGTCATGTTGTTCTTCTTGATCGGGACAAGGTTCGTAAACTTCGTTTCCGCGCTTCGGACATGGTTCTTGATGGTCTCTTTGGTGCTGTGGATCTTGCCTTCCTGGACGGCGTTGTGTACTGCCGCAGAGGGCGCCACCGCGATAACTTCCGCTTCCTGCCTTTCTTGGATTCTGGGCGGCGCGGGCGGGGGCTGTGGTGCTGGCGCAGGTTGTGCCACTGACCCAATGGCAGACGCCGCTGCACTTGGCGGTGCTCCGGGATTCGCTATGGCGGCGGGAGGCGCAAGTGGAGGAATAGGAGCACCCGGACGCGCGACTTTTCTATGGTCCACTGCCTTCTTGAATTTTGATACCCGACGAAACTGGTCCTGAGCGTTCTGATAGTCTTCCGCCAGAATCTGCTGGGTTTTGATTTCGGTGAGCTGCTGCACAGTGATGTCCCCTTCGACGCGGCTCAGGATGCTGCCGCCCTCACGCGTAACATGCTCGGCGAAGGTCTTGATCTGTTTAGTCGCATCATGGAACAGTTCGTCGAATTTCCGGCCGAACACGTCATTCCACACCGCAATAGCAGCCAGCGCATCAGGATGGTAGAAAGACTTTCCCAATGACTGTTTCAGTTCGCGCACCCGCTGCACCATGGCCGAATCCGTAATCTGGTCGAAGCGACGGAACTCCTCCAACTCCTGATGAAAATACTCGAATTCGCTCAACAGCTGGACCTGCGCCGCCGGCATGGGTTCAAAATGCACATCGCCCAGGCCGCGATAGATGTCACCTTCAAACGTCAGCGCGGCCAGAGACAGGTGATGGTATGAGGTGTCAATCTCCGGACGCTGCCACTGCTTCGACGGCTCCGAACACGGCCCACGGAAGAGGAATGTGATCACACAATCGCATTTGTCGCGGTCGCTGGAGCGAGATGAGGCCTTGCCCACCAGGTAGCGGAGCAAGGAGTGAGCTGTTTCCGATTTAGATTCGCGCTTCAGGCTTTCGCGGATCATAGGCGGCGTGATTGCCATGTCCAGCAGATCCAGCCAGAACTTCAGTGCGTTGATTCCTTCGGGAGGGTCGGTGGGTGAATTCAGCGCCTCTTTGACTTCGGCGGGCACAAGTACAGAATGTCCCAGGCATGGTTCCAGTAGAGACACGTAGAACCCCTGCACTTCTGACAGGTCTCGCAACTCCTTTGGGCACTCTTGTGCCACTCTGACTCCTGCGCTAAGTTCTTCCTGCTTGGGGGCTTAAGCTCAGAAGATGTTCGTAGTTTAACCGACCATCTTAGTCGAAAACAATGGAGATTCACCATGCCGAAAGGTCAATCCGACGATTGACTTTAGAATCCCTAAGTTTGGCATCCATCTACCCCTCAAAAGAAACGGGACCCACGCCAAATCCTTACTTTATTTGCCCCCGAGCACCAGTTTGGCGATGGTTTGCAGTTGCATATTAGATGTCCCTTCATAAATCTTGCCGATCTTGGCATCCCGATAGTACTTCTCCACCGGATATTCCTTGGTAAATCCCACCCCGCCAAGAATCTCCACCGCCAGCGAGGCTACTCGTTCCGCCACCTGCGAGGCGAAGAGTTTGGTCATGGCGGCTTCCTTTACGAAGTTCATTCCTGCATCCTTCATCCGCGCGGCGTTGTAAACCATCATTCGCGCCGCCTCAATTTCCGTGGCCATCTGCGCCAGTTGGAACTGGATCCCCTGGAAATCAGAGATGGTCTTGCCGAACTGCTTGCGTTCCTGTGAATACTTAAGCGCGTGCTCCCAGGCGCCGCCGGCCAGCCCAACCATCTGCGCGCCAATGCCAATCCGCCCTTCATTCAAGGTTTCAATGGCGATCTTGTATCCCTTGCCCACTTCCCCCAGAATGTTCTCTTTGGGTACCCGACAATCTTCCAGAATCAACTCACAGGTGCTGGAAGCCCGGATGCCCAGCTTGTCCTCTTTTTTCCCGACGCTGAATCCGGGAAAGCTCTTTTCCACCAGAAACGCCGTGATGCCTTTATACCCGGCAGATGGATCCACAGTGGCCATAAGCACAAAGAGGCCGGCTTCTTTTCCGTTCGTGATCCACAACTTGCGCCCATTCAGGATGTATTCATTGCCTTTAAGCTGTGCCCGAGTCTGCATGGCAAAGGCGTCCGACCCCGAAGCGGCTTCGCTCAAGGCATAGGCGCCCACGGTATTGCTGGACATGCGCGGCAGGTAGCGCTTCTTTTGGTCCTCAGTGGCCCAGCGTAGCAGCGCGTTGTTCACCAGGGTGTTTTGCACATCTACAATCACTCCGGCGGAGGGATCGACGCGCGAGATTTCCTCGACAGCGAGAATGGACTCAAAAAATCTGCCGCCTGCGCCGCCGTATTGCTCGGGAATCTCAATGCCCATCAGCCCTAGTTGAAAGAACTGGTCAATCAGGGCGTGGTCAAACACGCCTTTCTCATCCATCTCGCGCACTTTCGGACGGATGCTCTCATTAGCAAACTGCCGGATGTTATCGCGAAACAGCGCCTCATCTTCAGTGAGAGCCACCAGGGGCGGAGGAGCGGGAGCGGCTGGAGTCAGGACTTGAGACATAAGAATGATCCTTGAAAATGATTTCAAGTAAACAGAAAATTGTAGCATCCACCTGCTGTGGGTTGGTGTGAGGGAACTTCTGATTCATTGCCGGTGTCCTACAGAGTAAGGAGTGCTGTGCCCATGCCAAAAATAGCCGTGCTGGTTGTTGTTCTGCTCCTGGGGATCTCTCACCTTGCACAGCTTTCCGGCAGAGTGCTGGACCGGACTGGCAAGCCCATTCCCAATGCGCGGGTGATTTACACCAATGTGGATACAGGCAAGACATACAAATTCAAGACCAATAAGAAAGGAGAATTCAGCGGGCTGGGGGTTGAACAAGGTGTCTATCAGATCGAGATAACCGCTCAGGATGGGGCATCGCTGTACAAAACCAAGCGAAACATCGTTGACCCCAATACCGAAAACTTCAAGAAGGACACAAATTTCCTGAATGCGGACCTCTCGGTTCTTTCCGTGACTAATTTGCCCGGAGGCATTAAGGCGAATGTTTTGTCCAAAGAGCCCACCGCGCAGCAGAAGGAGATGATTCGCGCCAACAATGCCAATGTGGAGAAAATGAATGAGCTGATTCGCAGCCTGCACGCAGCCATTGATGCGCGAGAATGGCCGGCAGCAACCGACATCCTGAACCAGCTCATCGCCGCTGATCCCAACCGCTGGGAGTTTTATCAGAACCTGGGCACAGTTCAGACCAGCCAGTCGAAGTACGAAGAGGCTGCCAAGAGTTACGAGCGCGGAATCGAGCTGGTGCAGAGTGGAGTCACAACCGGCCGTCAACCCGACAAATCAGACATCAGCCTGATGATGATTTATGCCGGTGATGCCAACGCCAGGGCTGGCAATCTGGACAAGGCAATCGAACTGTATACCAAGGCGGCAGAAATCTCTCAGGACCCGGCCACGGCCTATTTCAACATCTGCCGCGCACAACGCACCACTGGCAATGTAGATGCTGCCACGCAGGCCTGCAAAAAAGCCATTGCCGCCGATCCTAATCGCTGGGAGTTCTATCAATTGCTTGGCAGCCTGGAGCAGAATGCCGGTCACGACCAGCTCGCCATCGACGACTATGAGAAGGGCATCCAGGCGGCGGAAAAGTCGATTCCCACCAGCTTGAATGCCAACCAGGCCAAGGTGGGAATGGGGCAGATGCTGAGTGCGGAAGGCAATCTTTATGTCCACATGAAGAAATTCGATCCCGCCATCGAGGTCTTTACTCGGGCAGTTGAATACGCTGCCTACCCGCCGCGCGAATATTTCAACATCTGCGCTGCATATTACGACACCGATAGAATGGACGCCGCCATCGACGCCTGTAACAAAGCTATTGGCTCTGATCCGCGCATGGCCGATGCTTATTTTGTGAAGGCGTCAGCGCTGTTTGGAAAGAGCAAAGCTGAACGCGGAAAACTGGTTGTTCCGCCGGGAACCCAGGAAGCTTTGAACAAATATCTGGAGCTTGATCCCCAGGGCCCGCACGCAGCAGACGCCCGGGAAATGCTGGCCAAGATAGGATCGCCGGTGGACACCAACTTCAAATCCCAGCATAAATGATCGCGCAGCGCGGCTTCATTACCTATTCCTCAGTGTCCTCGCTTTTCCTCTGTGGCCCTCTGCGGTAAGGTTTTGCTGTTGCTTTGCTTTTGTTTTTGCATTTCCTGATTTTGTGGTTTGCTTTTCTCCGTGCCTCCGTGGTGAGGTTTTGCTGTTGACTTTGCTTTTCCCTGTAACCTGTTGCCTGTGACCTGTGACCTGTTGTTTCCGTGCTATTCTAAGTTGTCGCTGTGCGAAAACTTCTTACTCTCCTCATTCTTCTCTGTGTGCTTTCAGCCATCCTGCTGTTTGCATTTTCTGCCACACCAGCTATTACTCTGCCGGACTCCTTATCGGCGCTGGGGCGGTCCACTCTGGTAAGCGTCCGCATCAGTGATGCCCACGGAATTCGGAGTGCTAAGGCCTGGGTTGAGCAGAATGGCAATCGTTATTCGGTATGGGAGACAAACATTCAGCCGGTGCGTCGCATATTTTGGCGTCGCGGAGCGCCCGATACCGAATGGACCTTCAGCGCCGGAGCTCAGAATATGCCCGGGCTCAAAGATGGGAAAGCGCAGTTCATTGTTGAAGCTACATCCAACGACTTTCGTGGCAAGACGTCCACCGTAGGCCGCGATGTGGTTGTCGTAACCCAGCCGGCGGTGGTAAGCGCCGACCAGGAACAGCACTATCTGTACCTGGGCATGGCAGATCTGGTCATGCTCAATCTTTCCGGTTACTGGACGGAGGCCGGCGTCCGGGTAGGTGACGAAACCTTCCGTGCCTGGCCTATGCCGGGAGGAAAGCCGGGATTCTTCTCGCTCTTTGCGTTTGCCTGGAACATGCCTCCAGCCACCGTGCCGGTGGTCTATGCCACCAATCCGGGCGGCAACCAGGCCACAGCGCCTATTTCGTTTCAGTTTCCCAAAAAAGAGCAGCCGAAATACCGCATCCGAGATCTGCCTATCGACCAGCATTTCATGGAGAAAGTGGTGAATGAGCTTGATCCCAACGGCTCGGGCGATCTTGTAGCGCGCTTCGTGAAGATCAACAGCGAGATGCGGCGCGCCAATAACAAAACCCTTTCTGACCTGCGATTGAAGACTGAGTCACGATTTCTGTGGTCGCAGCCATTCCTGCAGCAACCCAACACAAAAGTGGAGGCAAACTTCGCCGATGTGCGGAACTACATCTATCAGGGAAAGAAAATCGACCAGCAGGTGCATCTTGGCTACGATCTTTCCAGCACCCAACACGTTGACGTGCTGGCCTCCAATGACGGCAAGGTGGTCTATGCCGCGCCCCTGGGCATCTATGGCAATTGCATTGTCCTGGATCATGGCTACGGTTTGCAGTCCATCTATGGTCATCTCAGCCAGATCGCAGTGCGCGAGGGCGACCTGGTGAAGCGCGGGCAGAGCATGGGCAAGAGCGGAATGACAGGAATGGCCGGCGGGGACCACATTCATTTCAGCATGCAGCTCGAAGGCATCCAGATCGATCCCAAGGAATGGTGGGACGCCCACTGGATCCAGGACCACATCGCCAAACGCGTAACTTTGCCTGCGTCACAATAGCCATAAGCATGTTTCGACATCGCCTTTGAATCCCAATTGCCAATTCCTGGGAGGGAACAATGAAACGCGAGCCTATTGATAAACGTGCGGAGACGATCCCGGTGATCGGCTTGGGCTGCATGGGCATGTCAGAGTTTTACGGCGCCTATGATGACGAGGAGTCAATCGCAACCATTCATCGCGCCCTGGAACTGGGCATAAATTTTCTCGATACCTCGGACATGTACGGCGTGGGCGAGAACGAGAAGCTGGTAGGCCGGGCCCTGCGTGGCCGCCGGGAACAGGCTTTTCTCTGTACTAAGTTCGGCGTGCTGCGCGACCCGCTGACCAAAGGCTTTACTGGCGTGAGTGGACGGCCGGAGTACGTGCGCTCGGCCTGCGAAGCCAGCCTTCAGCGCCTGGGAGTGGAGATGATTGACCTCTATTACCAGCACCGCGTCGATCCCCAAGTCCCGATCGAGGACACGGTGGGCGCCATGGCCGAATTAGTTCGGCAAGGCAAAGTGCGCCACCTTGGACTGTCAGAGGTCAACCCAGAGTCATTGCGACGTGCATATAAAGTGCATCCTATCTCTGCCTTGCAATCGGAGTATTCGCTCTTCAGCCGCGACGTGGAAGGGCCCATTCTGGATACTTGCCGTGAACTCGGCATCACCTTCGTCGCTTATAGTCCGCTGGGACGCGGTTTTCTTTCCGGCCAGATCCAGAGCGTGAACGATTTCGATGCCACTGACGTCCGCCGGAGCTTGCCGCGTTTTCAGGGAGAAAATTTCCAGAAGAACCTTGATCTGGTAAAGAAAATCCAGGAACTGGCAGCGCGAAAAGGGTGCACTCCTTCACAACTGGCGCTGGCCTGGGTGCTGACTCACAAAAATGTTATTGCTCTGGTCGGTACCAAGCGACGCAAGTACCTGGAAGAGAATGCCGCTGCCGCCGATATCCAGCTCACTTCGTCCGAGCTGCAGGAAATCGAAACAGCAGCGCCCAGAGGCGTCGCATCCGGTGCCCGCTATCCTGAACTCGCCATGCGTCTTGTGCAGAGTTGACCTTCAACACGGTCAAAAGATCAACAATTTGCGTATCGAGAATCCTTTCCTGTAATGTGAGTTGCCTATGCGCATAGCTTTTCTAGGAATGGGAATTATGGGACGGCCCATGGCTGCAAATCTGGTCAAAGCTGGCCACGAGGTCAACGTCTGGAACCGCACTCCGGGGAAGGACAAAGATGTGCCCGGCGCGAAGACCTGCTCCACTCCGGCTGAAGCGGCCAGGGGCAGGGAAGTCGTCTGGATTTGCGTCTCCGATACCAGGGCAGTCGAACAGACACTCTTCGCTGAGAATGGAGCAGCCGCGTCTCTGGATAAAGGCGCTGTCGTAGTGGATTCCAGCACCATTTCGCCATCAGCCAGCGTGCAGTTTGCGGGCAAGATCCGGGAGCGTGGCGGAGATTTTATTGACGCGCCCATGACCGGTTCCAAAGTGGGCGCCGAAGCTGGCAGCCTCACCTTTATGGTAGGCGGAAGCGAAACCACCATCGCGCGTCTTCAACCTTTGTTCAATACCATGGGCAAGACCGTCATCCATATGGGCGACAACGGAAAGGGCCTGGCGGCCAAGCTAGCCCAGAACATGCAAATCGTATTCATTTTTCAGGGACTGGCGGAAGGGCTCACCTTGGCCAGAAAGATGGGAGTGCCTCCTGAAAAACTCTTTCAACTTATTAAGTCATCCATGATTCGTTCCGGCGTGGCTGAATACAAAGAGCCATTTATTCTCAAGCACGACTACTCCCCCAATTTTCCTCTACGCCTCATGCACAAAGACATGCACCTGATGATGGATGCCGGACGCGAGAATGGAGTAAAACTTCCCGGCCTGGAAAAAATCGATGAGATCTACGAAGCCGCCAGCCGCGCCGGCTACGACAATCTTGATTACGCCGCTACCATCCAGTTGCTGGAGCAATGGGCCGGACTCAAGTAGTCTGTTTGGCACAGCGCGGCAAGCCGCAAAAAAACGCCGGAGCCGGGGTCCCCAACACACGCGGTTTTTGCTTTGCGCGTGGTGGGGTGGAGGTGGCGTGACCCAAGGTAGCCCAGGGTGACAACCCTGCGGAGCAAAGCCCACAAGTAGCACCTTGTGATCACGTCCGAAAAATGCCAGTCTTTTTTTTTCGGCGTGAGAGAATCAACCAATGGAATGGTGCCATCGATCGGTGAGGCGCGCGTGAATAAGGTCTTGCACTTGCTGATGGATCGCATCAACACGCCTATCGGCGAGTTGTTCATCGTGTTGGACCACGCTGGAAATCTGCGCGCCGTGGATTGGGCGGACCACCAGACGCGTATGCGCCGCCTGCTGCGGCTGCACTACGGTGAGAATGGATTTCGGGTCGAACTCCCCCGCCATCCGCATGCTTTGACCCATGCCCTCAGCGCCTACTTTGCCGGAGAACTTGCGGCAATTGACACCCTGCCGGTGCAAACTGCAGGCACGCCGTTTCAGCGCGAGGTGTGGCGTGAGTTGCGGAAAATCCCCTGCGGCGCTACAGCTTCTTACGCCAGGCTTGCTGAGCGGATCGGCCGGCCCGCCGCAGTCCGGGCCGTCGGCCTGGCCAACGGTTCAAATCCCATCAGTATTGTCGTGCCTTGTCACCGTGTGATCGGATCCAACGGCTCTCTCACCGGCTACGGCGGCGGGATCGAGCGCAAGCGTTGGCTTCTGCAACACGAAAGCCAACGCGTCAACTACTAAGAGGGTTTACGCTGTTGGCGCAGTCGTCGGCGGGCCGCCGCAGCTCCGCATACCCGCGCGGAACTTCTCCCGTTCTTCCGGCGTCATCTTTTCCCATCGCTCCTGCATCCCGCGCCGCCAACGCGCGCGCCCGCCCTGATGGCTATGGAAACTGCCGAAGAAGATCTTGCTCAAGATAACCAGCCCCAGGGCCTGCCAGAACGTGATCAGCCTCAACCCAAAAATGGTCGGCATCAGCCAGTTCCACAGGAGCATGACCCCAAAGCCGAACAAAGTCAGGGCCACTATTCCCATCAGGGCGAACTTGATTACTCTTGCGATTATTCTTGCCACCCGATTCCTCATGATTCCTGTCCTCACAATTTCGTAAACTCGGCGTAGAGCCTCTGCAGCCGGCGGCGCAAATGAAGCACCGCGTAATGCTTGCGCGAGAGCAGTGTGTTCACACTGGCGCCGGTTTCAGCAGCCAGCTCGCGAAAGCTTCGACCCTCAATTTCATGAGCTATGAATACCTCGCGCTGCTCCTCCGGTAGCTCCTCCAGAGCATCGTCAAGCTCGGCCAGAAGCACGCTTCGTGCGTACGCCGCTTCCGGTCCGGCATCCGGTGACGGAAGCAGATCTTCCCACCTGAGCGACTCTCCCTCTTCCCCAACGAAAGGCTCCTCTCGTTGGGGGGCGTTCCCCCTCTTACGGAAGAGGTCGATGATCCGGTTACGCGCCACCCGGAACAGCCATGCGCCAACCTGCTCAATCGGCTTCATCAACCGATAGGCCTGAACGAACTCGTAGAAGACGTCCTGCAGAATATCTTCCGCATCGGCCTCGTCAGCCACCCGCTTGCGAATGAAGTTCCGCAGTCGGGCCCTCTGGCCTTCAACCGCCTCGGAGATGCGCCGGTCCTGCTCAGTTGTCATCCACTCTATGGTAGGCGTTACTGCCATTCACTCGTGTAGACGAACCAGCAGATTGAATATTTTAGAAATAAGGAGGGGTGGCTGGATTTTGCGGTGGGCTGCGGCTCCTGATTCTGCCAATTGCCCAACTGCCAATTGCTATTTGCTTTTCAAACTTCAGCCAGATCGTAAAGACGATTCATGCAGTGTTTTTTCAATACGCGGGTCGGGGATCAGCCACATCACCGCCACCAGCGCGTAGCAGGTGCAGGCGATCCATGACCGCACGAACGACAGGGGAACTGCTACAGCATACACGGAGATGGAAACTCGGCCTTTCCTGTCACTTCCAATCGATGCTGCCAGCGTTGAGTCCTTTCCGTGGTGGGCAATTAACATCTGCGTAAGAATGTAATAAGCAACCCCGGAAAGCATCAACAGCACGCCGTACAACGCCACCGGCCAGGGACCAAAATGGTTCACGCCCATCCAGGCAGTAGCAAACGGTGTCAACGACAGCCAGAACAACAGATGCAGGTTCGCCCACAGCACCCCGCCTGTCACGTGCTGGGCCGCATGCAGGAGGTGATGATGGTTGTTCCAATAGATGCCCACGTAGACAAAGCTCATCACATAGCTGAAGAAAACAGGAAGCAGCGGTTGTAAGGCCTTAAGGTCAGTTCCTTGCGGCGGCTTCATCTCCAGCACCATGATCGTGATGATCACCGCGATCACTCCGTCGCTGAAAGCCTCCATCCGGCCTTTGCTCATTCTCCCTGCTCCCTGGCCATTTTACCCGTGTGAGAAATCCGGCTTCGCCTGCACTTCAGCTTAGTTCAGAAGAGATTCCCATTTAGCGGGAACCTTCCCCGCCGGACCCGGTGTCGGCTGACTGGCCGGATGCGAATGAGGCGGTGGCAATTCCACGCCCTTGATCATCTGGTCCTTTTCGTAGTCGTAGAACCAGTCCTCACCCGGCTCGAAGCTCGTAATTACAGGATGTCCTATCGTCCTCGCATGCTTCGACGCATGTTGACTGGGAGAACTGTCGCAACACCCGACGTGCCCACACTCCGCACAGCGACGGAGATGAAGCCACCAGCCGCCCGTAGCCAGACACTCCACACAACCATCGCCACTTGGCTTTGAAGAAATATTGATTCCCCGTTGCGCCTTTTTCATTCGCTGCACTCTCCTGAGGATGTAGTTTATCCCGAGCGGAGCGAGGACTCCCCGTCGTCGCTCTCCTTGACCCTAAACGCTCCGCTATCCCGAAGTGCCCGTAAAGCTCGCGCGCGTTTTCTTCAGCGCGCGAGTAGGGCCGAGGGATCTGCTCCGCCCCAGGTTTCGGTTCACCAAGTCGTTGGCAATACTGGAGCCACCAGGATCATTGGGTAACACTGCTATTCAGTCCTTGCGCCTCGCCTATCGGAGCCGGGGGCCCCAACACACGCGGTTTTTGCTTTGCGCGTGGTGGGGTGGAGGTGGCGTGCTCCAATGTAGCCCAGGGAGAATCCCTGGGAAACAATATCAATAATTTATGGTCGGAACCCCGGAGGGGTGACACTCCTTAAACCATCGAAAATCGTCGCAAAACGAAAAGATTCTGAGGGTTAGTGGCACAGCCCCAATACCATTCCATTAAGAAAAGAGGTTGTTGCTGCGGCGGATGTTGGCCTCGTCGTTGCGCTCAGTAAGAGTTGGCGGGCACGCGTTCCCAAACCAATTCCCAGGTTTGGATTTCTTCCTTAACTGATGTCGGTGGTGTAACTAATATCAGTCGGTCACCTTGGAACTTGATGAGACGAACTAGATCGGTGTTTACCCAGTTCTGTAGGGACGAGATTTCCACGTGATGGATGACTCGGTCTTCCCTGAGTGTGTACCGCCCTGCATAGGCTCCAAATGTGCTGAAAGCCTCAGCTTTTTCTTCAACTTCCGCCAGGGACCAATCGCTGACAGAGAGCGGCTTTCGCCCACTGTAGCTGATCATCCCCGCCATCCTGCCTTCCCCGGTATACGTGAGAAAACCCGTAGGGTTCTGGCCGAATGGAGCGTCATTTCGCTCACCGCCGGCGGTTGAAAGCGAGGCGGACACCAATTTCCATGTGCCGACCAGTTTGTCGCTACCCCGTGTGACCAGACTTCCAGTCGCCATCAATCCTCCAAACAACCCCAGGGCATCGTGGCCGCACAGTTACTCATCCTGTTCGCGGCTTGCTGGGATCGCACCCGGCTTCAGAATGTATGCTAACTCCATTTTGTAATACAAGCTCCCGATACAGCCCTAGGACTTTTGGCCCGCGTCGCCGGCGGTCCGACTAACCCATGACTTCGGATTTGCTCGTCAAGCGGAAACAGCACAGGGCTGTCGGCGTTTACCAACCGGACTTGCGAATGGGATCGGTCGTCGTGTTGGTGGGCGCGTGACAGCTAATGTCATTGGATTTTGCGAGAGCTCGCAACAGCCGTTCCATATACCGCCTTCGAAGCAGAGATCGCGTTTCGAGCCACGCCGCCGCTTCAAGGCGCTCCCGGCGCGCCAGGACTTTCCAGCCTGCTCACAGCTTTGGACGCATCTGGCCTTGAATACGACCATATGAGCCAGAGGATGACAAAGCCCGGCAGGATAACTGTGGGGCCGTCGCGGAGCAGATGAAGCTTGGATTCACGTCCGGCAACGGTATCCCACACATGCATGCCGGCGTGCAGGATCAAAAACAGCGCGGCGACAAACGCAGCCGGCCCGCCTCGCTGCGGCGAGAGCATCAACCAGAACACGGAAATGGCGGTGATGAGATAGCCACAGCCGATATCTCGGATGAAGTGAATATTGGCAGGACCAGTGGCGGACACGCCGGGCACCCAGGCATACCAATGGTACGGCCCCAGGATCATCCACAGGCCATTGGCAGCCGCTCCCAATCCTATAATCAAGGCAAGAATCTTGCGCATGAGATTTCTCCCCATGACTCGTTAGCAGTATAGGACGGGCAGGTCCGATCCCCTAGAAACCCGCGGCATCGCACGCGGCCGTTCGGTGGCAAGGCAACGGCAACGCGCCCAACAGTTGACTGGGTGACTGCAGGCTACCGGGAGTTTGCCGCAGACAATGTGGTTTTCGGGCCGGGATGTTCTCTGCTCGCAGATGGTATGGGCCATAACGTAGGGCTGTACCAACCGGCGCCCACGGATTAGAAGTCAACCACCAGGAAATAAACAGATGCATATAAACTAAAAGACGGAGAAGAGCCCGTGCTTTACAACAAGAAGGTTCCCATCTCAGAGTCCGCGCTGCTGGTCATCGATGCCCAAGATTCATTCAAGGTCGGAGATCGCTGGGCGCGCCGCAACAATAAGGACTTCGAGAAGAATGTCGGCCGGCTGGTCGAGCTCTATCGCCGGCATAGCCTGCCAGTGATCTATTTCTTGCACCTCGATGACGATCCCGGCTTCGAGCGCGACGGTCCGCACTGCAAGCTGATGGATTTTTTGTCGCCGCTGAGCTCAGAGCCGGTTCTGCACAAAGACACTCGCAACGTCTTCACCAGCACCGGCCTGCCCGCCCTGCTGATGGAAAAAGGTGTGCGCCGGGTTGTGATCACCGGGATTCAGATGGAGCAGTGCTGCGAAACCTCTGCCCGCGTGGCTGCGGACCTGGGATATGCCGTCGACTTCGTCACCGAAGGAACCATCACCTTCCCCATTCCGAATCATGACAAGCCGGGCGAGGAACTGGGAGTCGAAGCCATCCGCGAACGGACTGAGTATGCGCTCCGTCGGCGCTTTGCCACCATCGCCACTGTCGACTCCATTGCCGGCGAACTCGCTCCACTGCCTTCTTCGAAAGCCGGTGCAACAGGATGAGTTCAACCGACAACGCTATCGAAAAACTCAACATGCAGAAGCGGCAATACTCCATTTCCACTGATAGTTCGCGATTCGATGTGGAGCTGATCTACCGATTTCTCACCAACTGTTACTGGGCAGCAGGGATACCGCGCGAGATTGTGCAGCGGTCAATCGATAATGCACTGTGCTTTGGCGTCTTCGACGGGGATCAGCAGGTCGGTTTTGCACGCGTCATCACTGACCGTGCGACCTATGCCTACATCGGGGATGTCTTCATCCTCGAATCCCATCGCGGACGGGGTCTCTCGAAACAGCTGATGAAGGCCATCATGGAACACCCCGACCTGCAAGGCCTTCGCCGCTGGTCGCTGGTAACGGAGGGCGCACACGGTTTGTACCGGCAATTTGGATTCAAGGCGCCGGCCAAACCACAAAGATACATGGAGCTTGTCAACCCCGATGTCTATAAGAGGCAGCCCACAATAAATAAGAACAAATAGCCTGACTGGTCGCGGATTCGGCAGGATCCTGTGGGAAGATTCGATAGGCTATTCGCAGCACAAAATCCGAGGCCGCCAGTCGGGCGGAACCATTGTTAGGACGGGGTCTTCATGGCCCTTCTTTCTGGCCTGCTCCAACGCTTCTTCGGGAGTAACTCCTTGCCCCCAAAGTTTATACCCGTCCTCGCTAACTGCTAGCCAGGAACCAGGTTTCGCAGATCGGAGGAACTGCAAACGGGCCTCGTCCTTGGTAGACAGAATCATAGCCAGAATTGTAACACCGTGAAAGCTGGAAGAGCGTTTGCGCTAGAACACTGAAGGCAACGAGTTGGCGGCAAGTTCGAGGACGGTATCGAACATACACGTGCGGCTTGAGCATGTGGGCGAGATGGTTTCCAGCGGCATGCTGGCGGAGAAGTGCGGCGAGCGGCGCTGGAAACGGATATTGGAGAATTCGCGGCTGCAAGGCTCGGTGATCGAACTCATGGCCCGTGTCACTTCCTTTTGCCATTCCATGCGCGTGCTCAAGATGAAAGGTCCGGTCTGTTCAAAGGTCCAGTCACCGCTTCCCGGAGACGTCTTCTTGCTGCTGCGGGCAAACCAGCGGAAGTTATACACCTCCAGCGAAAATGATGGCGGCAGATCCAGGTCTGCCTCGAATGTAATCTGGTCTTGACGGCTGTTGAGCTTGCTGAGTACCCAGTGAATCGGCATCGTGCAGGGACTGAATTCCACCATGATCCAGGCCCGGCGAAAGAGGCCGGAAGTCAGCCGCAGCGGAACTTTGAAGTGAGAAGCATCCAGCCAGCGTATGCCGGCAACGTGTCCCTGGCCGGCCAGTGCAGCCTCAATCCAGCGCAGCACTTGCAGTGCCCGGCGCCGGTTTCGTCGCTGCGACAGCCGGCTCCACACCACCCAGCCGATGGCACAAACGACAATGCAAATCCCAAGAACACGCATCCGGCAAGTAAGATGCCGAAAGGGGTTGGGATAGATGTTTGAGGAGTGGTTTTGAGTTTTGTGTTTTTAAGTTTATCCCGAATCCCGCAAAGCGGGTGCGGGAGCCAAGAGCCAAAAGCCAAAAGCCAAAAGCCAAAAGCCAAAAGCCAAAAGCTAGATTCCATGGTAGATCCCGCCATCCACCAGCACAGTTTGCCCGGTAATATACGAGGCGCGTTCGGATGCCAGCCACACGATTACATCTGCTATTTCTTTAGGCTCGGCCAGGCGCTTGACCGGAGTCTCTGCCGCCCACTGCTCGTAGATTCTTTCCGGAGCCACTCCTGCAGCCAGGGCGCGCGTGCCGGCCAGTTCCATCAGGCGGTCGGTGGTGGTGTATCCGGGACCAACATTATTGACCAGAATTCCATCTTTGCCGAACTCGTTGGAGAGGCTCTTTACCAGTCCCACCACGGCGGTACGCACTGCGTTGGAAAGAATCAGGTCTTGAATGGGCAGCTTCACGGAAACCGAGGTAATCGTGATGATCCTTCCCCAGCGATGCCGCTGCATATAAGGTATTACCGCTTTCGAAAGATGAACTACGCTGAGGAAGTTCTGGTCAATGGCTTTGCGCCACTCGTCAGGGGAGATGGAGAGGAAATTCTTGGCCGGCGGCCCACCTGCATTGGTAACGCACACATCAACGCGTCCGAAATGCTTGGCCACCTGCTCTACAAATCTTTGGACGGCTGCGGGATCGGTTACGTCCAGCGCCTCCGCATAGACCTCAGCGCCGGTCTCGCTGCGAATCTTGTCCGCGGCTTCGCGCAACGTCTTCTCCGTGCGCGCACACATGGCCACCTGCGCCCCTTCACGGGCAAACAGCTCCGCCGTCGCCCTGCCAATTCCCTGGCTGGACGCAGCCACGATTACTCCTCGACCCTTAAGGCCTAAATCCATAAGCGAGTATTTAGTACTAAGTATTTAGAATTTAGCAACGCCAAAAGCCAACAGCTAAAAGCGAAAAGCCAAGTGCGGATAGCCAGTGGCTGGTTCTTGGCTTTTAGCTAACTACTAAATACTAATTACTAATTACTGCTTCATCGGCATCTCCCCTATATACACCTGTGCCGGCGAACCCGCCTTGATTTTGTTTTTCTCGAAAGCTGCTTTGATGCGGCGGCGCAGCTCGCGCGCCACCTCAAATTGCTTGCCCGGACTCACCTTTACCAGCATGAGGTAATCCACCTCCTGGCCGGTGATCCGCTCGATGCCCGGAACCGTTGGCTCAGCTACGATCTCCTCCCGAAACTCCGGACTGTTATAAAGCTCCTCCGCCACCTCACGCAACAGCTGCACCACTCGGTCGCTATCTTCAGAGTAGTCAACTGCAACATGCAAGGTGACCTGCGTCCAGTCGCGGGTGGTATTGCTCACGATCTGCATCATGCCATTAGGGACAATGTGTACGGTGCCGTCGGCATCGCGCAAGACTGTGCGCCGCATGGTGATTTCTTCCACTGCCCCCTGAACTCCGGCGGTCCTGATGGTGTCGCCCACTTCAAACTGGTTTTCCACCAGGATGAAGAACCCGTTAATCACGTCTTTCACCAGCGTCTGCGCGCCAAAACCAATCGCCAGCCCGGCGATTCCCGCGCTGGCCAGAAGCGGCGCCACGTTGATGTCGAACACCAGCAGGACCTGCATCAACGTGACCAGTACGATCACAAAAATTCCGGCGCTACGCAGGACTCCGACAACGGTGGCGACCTGTTGCGCGCGAATCGTTGGATGCAAGGCCTTTCGCCTGCCGATCTCGGCCATCTTCTGCGTAATCATGTTGAGCAGGCGAATCAGAATAAAAGCAATCAGCAGAATGGCCAGTAGTTTAGGCAGTTTATTCCGGGCAAAGACGATCAGATCATCATGCCAGTCATGCCAGAGATCATGAAATCGCGGTTCCATTGGCCTGCGCCGGATTATATCCGAGGGCAGGGAGGTGTTTATAATCGGAGCACTTGCATATCAAAGAGGTCTCTGTGTTGAAGAAAGCCATACCGGTGTTGGCCATCGTTGCGGCAATCGCAGGGTTACCGGCGCGTACCGCCTCCGCTGTCTCCTCCATGGCGCAGTTCGGGCCGCCGCGCTCGGAGCAATCGCGCCAGGAGCGTGAAATGGAAGAACGCCGCCTGAGGGAGGCCAACAAAAAGCGTCAGGAGGAGATTCGCGAGGACACACAAAAACTTTTCCAGCTCGCAACCGAATTAAAAGATGCTGTGGACAAGTCCAATGAGCATGAGCTCTCCCTGCTCGTCGTTAAAAAAGCGGAAGAGGTGGAAAAGCTGGCCAAGAAGGTCAAGGAGAAGATGAGAGAAGGCACCAGCCGGCCTGCGGAACCCTCGCCGTCTCCGTCACCGCGGCCTCCTTTCGGCCCCCCGTAGTCGCCGTGCTGGCAGCACCAATTACCAAATTACTCAACTACCAATTGAGATCATGAGTACTCTGCGCAAGCTGACAAACCGGGAGCAGTGGATAGAGGCGGCCTCACTTCTGAAGAATGTTCCTGTTGCCACCGCTGTCGAATGGCTGGGTGGCCTGCCTGACGAGCAGCAGCAAAAACTGTTTCGTCTCTTACCCCTAGATCTGGCCGCCGCACTGTTAGGCAGTTTTCCTTACTATCACCAGTACATTCTGCTGCACACGCGGCCGGCCGGTGAGATACGGGAGATTATCGACCACATGCCCGCGGCAGACCGCATGCATCTTCTGGACGAGCTGCCGGAAGAGGCGTGGCAACGACTGGCGGAAGAGATCGGCGAAGCAATCGAGAAGCCGGCCGTCGTGGCGCCCCAAAAAGTACCGCCACCGGTCACGCCGGTTGCGCAGAAGCCTGTTCTTCCGGTCGAAACGCCAACCGGTGAACCGATCATCGAAGGCCGCGCCATCGAAAAATCATTCTTGCAACCGGACGGCGAACGCGTTCAGATAGTTGCGCCGCTGGATCTGCGCATCTATCCCGGCACCATCATCGCTTTGCTTGGGGCCTCAGGCTGTGGCAAGTCAACTCTGCTGCGAATTCTCTCCGGATTATCGCAGCCTTCATCGGGTCAGGTGCTGTGGGATGGCCGGCCGCTCTCCGAGGCGCTCCCCAACGTCGCCATCGTCTTCCAGAGTTTTGCTTTGTTCCCCTGGCTTACCGTGTTGGAAAACGTTGAGGCTCCATTACTGGCGCGCGCGGTGGAAGCAGATGCGCGCCGCCAGCGTGCCCTGGGCGCCATCACCACGGTCGGACTCAAAGGATTTGAGAGCGCCTATCCCAAAGAGCTCTCCGGTGGAATGCGGCAACGGGTGGGATTTGCGCGCGCTCTGGTGGTCCAGCCGGAAGTACTGTTTATGGACGAACCTTTCTCAGCGCTTGACGTGCTGACCGCGGAAAACCTGCGGGGAGAGTTGTTGGAACTGTGGCAGAACAGAAAGATTGATACCAAAGCTGTTTTCATCGTGACTCACAACATTGAGGAAGCGGTGGCTCTGGCCGATCGCGTCATTGTGTTGAGTCGCAATCCCGCCCGCATACGCGCGGATTTTCATGTTGCGTTGCCGCATCCTCGCGACCACAAGTCTCCGCAATTCCTTTTATATGTGGATTTCATCTACAAAGTTATGACTAAGCCGGATGAGCAGGTTGGGATTGCCGAGCTGCAAAAACTGCAGCCCAGGGCCCCGCGGCAGATGCTTCCCCACGCGCGTCCTGGTGGGATTGCCGGTCTCCTGGAGATGCTTGCCGATGCCGGCGGCGAAGAAGATCTCTACCACCTTGCCGAAGGGCTGCACATGGAAGTGGACGACCTGTTGCCCATCATCGACGGTGCTGTATTGCTGGGATTTGCCGTGCTGGAAGAAGGCGATGCGCAGACCACACCCATGGGCCGGCAGGTGGCGGAAGCCGATATCACTCGGCGCAAGCTTCTGTTTCGCGACGCCGCTCTCAGCCACATTCAGTTGTTTCGGCAGATTGTGAATACACTCGAAGCCAAGAGTGATCACACCATCCCCATTGAACTCTTCCGTGACATTCTGGACGAGCATTTTCCTGACAATGAGGTCCAGCGCCAGCTTGAGACTGCCCTGGATTGGGGAAGATATAGTGGAATGTTCTCCTACGATCCAGAGAGCGAAAGACTGGTGCTGATGACCGAGCCGGCCGCCACGGTCACACAGAACTCGACGGATGCGGCCTCGTGAGAGCGCAGTTGCCGTTCGCGCGCATGGTGCGCTCCTTTCACGTGCCCTGGGGAGTGCTTCCGCGAAGCAGCCGGTCATTCCTCCAGGACCTCCCCATCTTTGCCGCGGGGCTGGCGCTCTTTTATAGCCTCATCGTTCTGGCCCGCTACTGGAGCGGACCGCTTACCGCCCAGGTAGAAATTGATCTCAGCCCGCATGCGCTGCCCCGGTACGCTCTCTACTCCGTGCTGCGGATGTCCGTTGCCTATCTTCTCAGCCTGGCTTTTACTTTGGTCTATGGCTACATCGCTGCCTACAACGCGCGCGCTGAACGCTTCATGATTCCGCTGTTGGATATCCTGCAATCGATTCCCGTGCTGAGTTTTCTGCCCGCTGTAATGCTGGCCATGGTCGGCCTGTTTCCCAGGAGGCAACTGGGTCTTGAGTTGGGAGCCATCCTGCTGATCTTTACCGGCCAGGTCTGGAACATGGCATTCAGCTTCTATTCGTCCTTGAAGAACATTCCGGAGGAGATGCGTGAAGCAGCCCGGCTGTATCGCTTCAGCTGGTGGCAACGGTTCACGCAGATGGAGTTGCCATTTTCAGCCATCGGCCTGGTGTGGAACTCGATGATGTCCGTGGCCGGCGGCTGGATTTTCTTGACCGCCTGCGAGATGTTCGTGCTGGGTCAGCGCGATTTCCGTTTGCCCGGCCTTGGGTCCTATATTCAGACAGCGGCCAGCGCCGGCGATAGCAGGGCAATTCTCTGGGGACTGGGCGCGATGCTGGCCATCGTTGTGGTCACTGACCAGCTCGTTTGGCGGCCGGTGATCGCCTGGGCACAAAAATTCAAGTTTGAAAATGTTGAAGCCACAGACGTGCCCCGTTCGCCCATCCTGAACCTGATTCGCCGCTCCAGGGCCCTGGCGTTTCTCTCCAGAAAAACCATAGCTCCGATTCGAGAAGTCTTGGACATACACTTTGCCAAAAGCAACCGGACCACCGTCTCAGAGGCGCCCGCGGTTCGCAGATGGTTCCTC
>DATDGH010000038.1:0-14362 GCA_036522215.1 Candidatus Angelobacter sp.
AGACTGAACCAGCTCGTATGCGTGCACTCGGTACAGCGCAGCGCCATGCCCAGTTTCAAGACATGGGATCGAACCAGCGCATTCAGGTGCCTACTGCCGTTTGACACGCCGCCGACATTTACTCTTCCAAGAACCTCGGTAATTTGCGGAAGCGCGGCAAACCCTTTGGGGAGTTTTTTTCGCTTTGGTTCGTCGCCATCTTCATCATCAAGCTCAACCTCCAAATCTTCATGGGCAAGCCGGTCCAGAAACTTAAGCAGTTCCGGAGCTCTCGCCACTATTCCTATGGCTCTGATCCCTCCAACGGCATCTATGATCTGCTTGCATGTCCGACCGACCGGCGACAGTTCCAGCTTGTATCCAAGAGATTCCGCCATCGAAGAGAAAATGTTTATCGGGCTAGGAACACGTAGGAAACCTGAGAAGCTATGCTCTCCCGTCAATAACACAATTCCTTCGCGCGAAATCCACGTTTTATTTTCTCCGAACTCGCGCGTGAGTGTGGCTGCGACATCGCTCTTCCAGGGTATGATCGGCTTCTCCCCGGAAAAAGATTTCAGAACGTTGGCGCAGGCAGCCGTCAAGGAGCAAAATGGATCTTCTTTAGCGAAATTGTGGGGCTGCGATCTGATGTCCAGCCCATCTCCCAACACATGCGCGTCAACTGGTTTCTCCGCATGTTCGACAGTCTGTGGCTCGGCGTGATCCGCGCTTCGACCCCACTCCTCCCAGATGCGCGGAAAGCGATGATCGAGCGATGCATGTGTCCCCGGAACCCACGTCAGCTTCTTCATGAATTCCTCTAGTACCTCAAGGGATTGAGACCTCGCGCATAGCATAGTGGCGTGATGATAGGCGTTCGATGGCGGAGGGTAAGGCCGGTAGACCGACTTTATGAATTCGTTGCAATAATCGATGAGGTCCGGAGCTAGGCTGGCAGGCAACGGCGCGACATGCCATCCTAAGGCCCGCAGATTCCAATACTCGATCAGATCGAAGGATGATCCCTCATCCATGAAAAACAGCTTGGAATCAATCGACCAGCTGTTTCTAAAAGTATCCAGCTCATAATTGGTCGTGCGAAGCGGGTAGTAATGTTTCTTGCTAAACAGCTCCGGAAATTCAATAGGCTTGAATGCGGTCCTATTCCCATCGAGAGCTCTTAGGTAGATATTCGAAACGTCAGCCAACGGGCCCGATTCCGGCAGAAATCCAAACGTAGCAGCGAACAGCAAGTTAAATTTCTTGTCCATACTTGATGGGATTACTACCTCAGGAGCATGGCGTTGCACGAAACGGAACCTCGTTCGGTACAAGTCGTCACATACGCTCCGCAAATCAACACCTATCTTGCATCTTCCTTGCTCGTCGCGCGCGCTCAGATCCTCAATTGCTAGTATCCTCTCATCCGGAAATCCAATTCCATAAGATGCGGCGACACCGGGGTTAAGTTCAACGAGATAATCAGGCTGAAACGCTTCGACCAATCCCTTGAGCATTTGCTTAGCGGGGATTGTTTTGGAATATTTCTCTCGGTATCGTTCTGGAACTCGCTTAAAGAGCGGGATAATAAAATTGAAGATCCCACCCCATAGGGAGGAATTGACTTCGAATATCCTTTGTAAGCCGGCCTTATCCTTCGGCTCGACAACGAACGCAAAGCGGAGGGGACGCACGCTGACTGTTGCTGTTTCCATAAGCCCTTTCGTGAAACTTGGTCATATCTTAGCTGAGAGCTTCCTTTCGGGTTCTTGCTGTATCCTGCTGCATATAACCGGCGAAAGCCGGTGGCTTGAATCTTGCCCTGGCAATCTCAGTGGTTTGAGCCATCGGAATAGATTTCCCGTCGGTACCGACCAAGAACTTGCCTAGGCTCAAGACCAAGGTAGAGGACTGTCTGGTGCCTTGACGACAACTCAGGAGACACGAGGCCAATTCGGAGAATCAGGCTGATGACAGTTTCAATCCCTGCCCTGAGGCTCGGGCGTACAGCACCCTGGAAGAACTTGCCGACCATATGCAAGAATTTCTGCAACAAGGGGCTGCCGTTCGTCCAGCAAAACGCCGCAAACGGTAACTGTTGACTACCCAACGCTCTCGCCACCGTTCCACCTCCAGCCACGGGTCGGGCAGAGCCGTACCGCAATGTGCGGCTGGGCTCGCATGCGTTTGGCAATTGTCTTCTTTTATGGGAACAAGGTTATCAAGTTGACGGCAGAGTCCACACTTCTCCATTCTCTTTGAGGGGCCAGCGCCTTGGGGATTTCGAATCGGCTATTTCAATCCCACGATTCTGAGCAGATTCCAATACGCATCAAACCAGGCATGGCCGATCATGCCCGGCAACAGGCTCTTGCGCCAATGCGCCAGCATTCCGGCCATGAGACCAAATAGAAAATGCTGGCAGAAAACACCTGGCAACTGGTGGTAACCATGGAACAAGGCGAATAGAAAAGCCTGAATCAACAATCCCGCGCCGAGGTTCCGGCAGAGAGCCGTGAATTGTTTTTGCAGGTAACCGCGGAAGATGAGCTCTTCGGTGACGCCAACTACGATATAGCAGAAAATGGAAATCAAAAGCTCGCCCTTGGTGTGAGGAAGCAGTCGCGCTCGCGGTGGGTAGGGAGCCAGATAGTAAATGAGCCGGTCTGCATATCGTGCGACCAACCAGAGACCAAGGCCTATCGCGATATCGCGCAGCGCGCTTTTCCAGCTAGTCCAAAGCTGGCCGATCATCTGCTCCAGCGGGGTCTGCCGCAGGCTCAGTCCCAAGCAAACGAAGGCAACAACCGCGGTATATATGGCGATGCGAAGGATGTCGAAAGAGGCAGAGTTGTAAGGGAGCGTGCGCAGCAGCCTGGTCCACCCCGGCCACCAAATGGGAGGAACCAGCACATACAGCAGCAGAATTCCAGTATGCCACAGCGGGGCAGGCAGCTTGGAAGGTTGCGGCGGGTAAGCGATGTGAGCGACAGGACTTCTCTGAGGCGACATTGTGCGCCTGGTGGTATTTGCAAAAAGGCTATTGCCGCTGCGTAAGATTCGGATTGGAGAAATTTGCCATTTTGGCCTCGGGATAGCACTGCTTATGGGGGAGAACTCAAGGGTAGAGCCACCCTCCGCCGTCCAGCGAATAGCAGCCACTCGGTCATATATCTCTGCTGCTTCTGGACTAAGATCGCTCCGCCTTAACAGGGCGAACTCCTCGGCGGACATAATCGAATAATCGTTCTCGAGTTTTTTCAGATCTATCTCGAAGCCCAGGGTATTTGCAAAAAGGCCAGCGGAACCGGGCAAGACTCTAATTGCAGAATTTGCCATTTTGGCCTGGGGCGCGGTATCACTGCTTACGGGGGCAACTTCAAGAGCAGAATCATCCTCCGCTCTGCGAATAGCAGCCACTCGGTCATATATCTTTGCTGCTTCTGGAGTAAGATCGCTCCGGCTCAACAGAGCGAACTCCGCGGCAGACATAATCGAATAATTCTTCTCAAGTATTCTCAGATCAATCTCGAACGCCAAGTCACCCCCTATTCACATCTTGAAACGACTGTGAATGCTTTCAATTCCCTGTCAAAAACAATCTCACTCTAAATAGTGATAGCTGTGCTGCGAACGTTACAAAACATCTCCTGAAAAGCGGTATTGTAGCAACACGCGGAAAGACTTTTGGCAAAGGATGTTCAGCGGCTGGTGGCGGGCGTTCCAAAAAGTTGCGTACCGCCCGTGCGTCTGCTTCAGCGCCATAGCCAGTGCATCGTGACTAGCGCGGGTTGAACCATGAGTAAGGTTGCTCTATTGTGTGATGAGCAAGGGCATCATATAAGTCATCAATCACTGAAACCGAGCCTGGTTAAATCCCCGGGGTGCCGAACGCAGGGCCTTGCGTCTTTCTCAGAATGATAGGCTGGCCCCATGTGTGCTTCGCGGAAACCTTTCGGCATGCGTGCTTCGACATGAAAGCAAAACCACAACTCAATCTTGAGATCCGGCCACTGACTCCGCAACTATGGCCCGCCTTGGCCGATTTGTTTGGGCCGCTCGGTGCCTGCAACGGATGCTGGTGCATGTATGGCCGAATCGGAGCGGCTTATCGGAAAAGACCGCGAGACCCAGAACCAAGCCGCGTTTCGCGAAATCGTAAAGAGAGGCCCACCGCCGGGTCTGCTCGCCTTCGACGGCGATCTGGCCGTCGGATGGTGTCAGCTCACGCCGCGCGACTCTGTCCCGCACTTCGACCACCTCTGGCGGCTAAAGCGTGTGGACGATGTGTCGGTGTGGTGTATGTCGTGCTTCTACGTTCGCATCGCCTACCGCCGGCTCGGAGTCAACACGGCGCTGATCCGAGCGGCCATTCAACACGCTAAGAAGGCAGGCGCCCCGGCGCTGGAAGCGTATCCTTTCGATCGCCGCGTGTCGCCAAGTTCCACCAGCACTGGCTTCGCAACCACCTTCGAGCGCCTTGGTTTCCGCACGCTTGCGCGCCATTCACCCGAGCGCCCGATCATGCGGCTGAATTTGTAACCAGGTTGCCGGTGCGCCGTGGCAATTGCCAGCGTCCCGGAAAGCGAGAGCCCGATGACGACAGCGCCGTGGGCGCGCGCTGGGCAGCAGTTTTGATTTACGAATGCCATCCAATGCGTCGAGTTTGTTCGTCGGCGCTTCGCCGTTACGCGTAGGGCGACACGAGTTCCTGTTCGGCCCCGGAGCCAACCTTCACGCAGCCGCAATTTTCCCCCCGGACTGACTGAGCCAGCTTTCGAAACGGGTCTCGCCCAGCCGTGCGTTCTTGCCCGGAACCAGTGTTCTCTCGCTGACTTTCGCTCCAGAGTAAAGCGCTTTGGGGTCAGCGATGACTTCGCGCGGATCATTCAGTGCCGCCAGGCGCCGCCGAACTAGATCATCCAGGCCAAACTGTTCCGGGCCTGCAATTTCGACGATGCCGTTTGCCGGCGGGCCTGCTGCAATTCTTCCCACGGCGCTCGCGACATCGTCGGCAGCCATCGGCTGGAAAAGCACATGTGGTAAACGCACCTTGTCGCCGTCGGTGGAAATGTCCGCGAGGCCCTTGAGGAACTCGAAAAACTGCGTCGCATGCACGATGGAGTAAGGGATTGAAGATTCTTTGATCAGTTTTTCCTGGGCCATCTTGGCGCGGAAGTAGCCGCTTTCAGACAGCCGGTCGGTTCCCACCACTGACAACGCAACATGATGCCCTGCCCCTGCGGCCGCTTCATAGGTCAGGAGATTACGAGTTGATGTTTCGAAGAACTTCAGCACGGCTGCGTCCTCCCAGGAGGGAGAGTTGGATACGTCAACCACTACCGCGGCGCCTTTCAGCACTTCGGCCAGTCCCTCGCCCGTGAGAGTGTTGACTCCCGTATCCGGTGATGCCGCTACCGCTTCGTGTCCGTGCTCACCCAGCTTTTTGACAAGCTTTGATCCAATGAGTCCGGTACCACCGATCACTACGATTTTCATAATTCTCCTTTCATGGTTGACTAATCATTTCACACCCATCGGTCTCTTGCCCTCGCTAAGAAAGAACTGACTAGAGCGTGTTTCAAAAATATGCTCAGGCACGCGCCCGGTGGAAGCCGCGGACTTTAGTCCGGGGAGCGGGTTCTTCAGAACCCGCGAAAATGGCGTCTTCCACCCGATGTGGCCTTTAGGCCCGGAAATTTCGATCAATTGCGTTTTGCGCGTCGAAGCATTTTTGAAACACGCTCTAGGACTTTTGTGACACCATGCGTCGTTCACGCTGGATGAAGCGCGCCGGATCACTCAGCGATCACGAACAGCGATTGATGAATGATGAATGTTAAGCAGCACGGATGTTCGACTGGCTGGTTACGGTAATGACCAAAAATAAAGTACTGCAGGAGAAATACAATTTGAATGGATGCTACAGCGGGTGATTGAGGTTGGTCACGACAAGAGCCGAACATCAGCAACCCGACGCCCCCGTCACATCTACTAACAACATATCAAGATAATAAAAATTATTACTTTACAACATAGTCAAGAATGTGTTTTACTGAAGATGGAGCCCCCAGGGGCTGCCGCAGTACTTTGATCTTTGACAACTTAATAGACGACGTGCTGCGCTAACTGAACCGCAGCACCACGGCAGCCATTCTGACCGAAGCGAGCAGTGTCGCTGAGGAAGAAACTAGATTGCTTCTTCCTTTTGCCGAGCGGGCCGCAGGCCCCGGCGCACCCGGTTTTGGTGCGCTGGGGTGAGAGCCCGCAGGCGAAATCCTGAGCGGCAGTCGAAGGATCTGCTGTTCGGGAGAAGCGGCGCACGCGATTCAGATCGCGGACGGGCCGGAGAAGTGTAATCGGCCCTTGCGCAAGCGAGGGCGAGCGCCGGGGGAGAGGTGTGCGCACGCGCGGGAAACAGAATCGCGCGGGCATTGGCAGAAGTGTCCCCGGCACTCGCGGAGCAGGATTGCGGGGCTTCGCAGGGAGGAATGTGCCTTTGATAGGCGGCAAGCAGATCTGCTGAGTCTTGGACCCACCTTCGCCAGTTATCAACCAAAAAGTTACCTCGCCTGCAAAAGGTAACCTTAAACCTGCCTAAAACCTACCTGGATACTAACTTTTTGGCCGGGCGACTCGTTGCCGGACGGGAGAACCGTTTTGACTTTTGCTGTTGCCTTACCTGTTCCCTTCTGACCTGTCCCCTGTTCCCTTGTCCCTCGCTCATCCCCAATGTTTATGCGGGTTGTAGCAGGGTTTTGCCTGCCAGAGGGTTTTCCTTCGTGGTCGAGGTTGAGGTTTGTGTTTCTGTTCTCTGTTCCCTTTCACCTGTTCCCTTGCTTTTAGATTCCCTATCCCCTGTTCCCCATAACCTGTCCCCTGGTTAAAAAGTAGCGCTACCAAAACCCCTCCCGCTACCTCTGCCGCTACCAGGTTTTCGCTGATGGTAAAAGAGTTAGAGGCACAGTAGCGGCAGTAGCGGCAAAAAGGCCTCTTTTGAGTTTTTCGTGTAATTTGCGTCATCACAGGGTCGGCGGTTCAAAGGGATTGGGTTGGATCCGGATTTTGCTTTAGCAGTTCCCTGTGGCCTATGGCCTGTCACCTGTTCCCTAGAACTCCACTCCGGCAAAAACCTTCGCTTGGCGTGGATTGTAGCAACGTTGCACCCGCTCGCCGTGGGGTTTGCTTTTGCCTCTCAATTTTGGCAACCTGGCCCGGCGTGCCGTGGATTCCGGCGATTTTGGCAATGTCTCGGGACAGCTCGCTTTTCTTGTGACTTTCCACCTTTTGAATGAATCTCATGCAACCAGCTAAAGTGGTAACCTGCAAAGCCGTGAACTCGGGGGCATCGAGTGGAATTCCTGACGCAGTTCGGTTATGTGGTGCTGGGGGTCTGGATCCTGGCGGAGTCGATTGGGCTGCCGCTGCCGGCTATGCCCATGCTGTTGGCTGCGGGAGCATTGGCCGCCAAAGGGCCGTTTCAATTGTGGCTGGCGCTGACGGTCTCCGTGTGCTCGTGCCTGGTGAGCGACCTCTTCTGGTTCGGCATCGGCCGAAGAGGCAATCAGAAGGTGCTGAAATTCATCTGCCGCATCTCCCTGGAGCCGGACTCGTGCGTGCGGCGGACAACCAAGTTGATTGAAAAATACGGGGCCAAGAGCCTGCTGGTATCGAAGTTCGTTCCCGGCCTGAACGCGGTGGCGGCGCCGCTGGCCGGGAGCACCGGTGTGCCCTTGCGCCGGTTTTTCGTCTTCGACCTGATGGGCTCCGTCATCTGGTGCGGCACTTTTCTCGGCGCCGGTTATTTGTTTCGGGAAAAGGTCACCATCCTGGCGGACCGGCTGGCCCAGTTCAAATGGCAGCTCGCGGTGACCCTGCTGGTGATTATTCCCGCTGCCTACATTGCTTTCAAATTCTGGCAGCGAAGAAAGTTCATCCGGGAAATCTGGATGGAGCGCATCACTCCGGAAGAGCTCTTCCAACGGATCCAGGCCGGCGAAAAAGTGCTGGTGCTAGACCTCCGCCATCCATTGGACTTCCTGCCCGATCCGCGAATTCTGCCGCAGGCCGTCCGCATCCTTCCCGAAGAGCTGGAACAGGGGCTGATGGAAATTCCGCGAGGGCACGAGGTGGTCCTCTACTGCACCTGACCGAACGAGGCCACAAGCGCCCGGGTGGCGCTGCAACTGAGAAGGAAAGGCATCCAGCAGGTGCGGCCTCTGGCCGGCGGCTTCTTCGGCTGGCGGGACAAAGGCTATCCCCTGCTGCCGTTTTTTCCGGATTTGACGGATTCGGTTCCTGCGACGGCGAACTAGAGCTGAGCCAACGACAAAACCTTGAACCATCCTTCGGCTGCCCAAGCTCACCTGGAGGACTGGCTCCGGACACGAAGGAAATGCCATTCTATTTTTTGCCTGTTTCCTCTGTGCTCTCTGTGTCCTCAGCGGTGAAAGCTTTTGCTGTTGGTTTTGGTGTTAAGAGCCAAAAGCCAAGACCCGGGAGCCAGGGGGCAGGACCGATGGTTCCTTTCAGCGGGAAGCTGGTAGCTAGTGGTTGGTGCCTGCTTCATCATTACAGCATTCATGGGCCCTGAAGGCGGCCCGGACTTCGGCTGTGACATGGCCGACATTGGCATACTCCCGAGGCTCGGGCAGAAGAAAGGTTTGACCGCAAAGACTGCATTTCCAGCCCAGAATCTGCGTACGATAATGAGGCAGTAAGCCGGGCAGTAGCTCCTCGCTCATGGGTATTATCCCTTTTGTTGATCCATCGCCATTCCTGAGGGAAACTTTAGGGGGGCTTAGCGGTTTTTCTGCCTTGTGACTCTTTTTAAGTCATTTAGAATCAATGCTGCCTTACCTGCACAACGACGATGGTGCAATTCGGTTTTCCGATGACCCGATGACGCGACGACCCGATGAACCGATTGCCTCCACGAGCGATGCAGCCGAAAGTCACACACTATTCAATCCGGCCAAACCGGTGTCTGAGCTGTTCCCTATCCCCTGCTTTCTGTAGTATGTAGGGGCTTGAACCTTCTCAACAAGAAGACGGCGCAGGTGCTGTTCACCACGTTGGTTTTCGCCCTCGCGCTGATGTTTGTCTACTCGGCGTGGCGCATTATTCTGGCCTTCCTCTTTGCCATCTTTTTTGCCTATCTGTTTGAAGCTCCGGTAGAGCGTTTGCAAAAGGTGTTGCACGGGTCACGCACCGCTGCCATCGCCGTGGTGTATCTGATCTTTATCGCCGGGCTGGTGCTGGTGCTGGCCCTGGCTGCGCCTCCGGTGGTGCAGGAGGCGCAGACGCTCCTGCAGAAAGCCCCGCAACTGGCGCAACAGATCAGCTCCGGCGACATCACGCCGCTGGCCACCCAGCGCGGCTGGAGTGAAGAGACGACCAAGCGAATCCAGGGCTTCCTGATCAATCACCGCGGCGAGATTATCAACGGCATCCAGAGCCTGGTTTTGCGCGCCGCGCGGACGCTTCAGGGAGTGTGGTGGCTGCTGCTGGTGCCCATTCTGGCAATTTTCTTTCTCAAGGATGGGCGCAAATTTGGCGACACCATCGTGAACTCGGTGGATGATTCGCTCAATCGCAGGATTTTGTCTTCCACGCTGGAGCAGATGAACTCCATGCTGGGCGATTTTCTCCGCGCGCAGGTCCTGCTCTCCGCTTTGGCCATCGTTGTTGTCACCGTTGTGATCTGGGCGATGGGTGTGCCCTACGCCATCGCGGTGGGCCCGGCTGCTGGCGCACTGGAGTTTATTCCCGTCGTAGGGCCTATCCTGGGAGGCCTGCTGGTTTTGGGCGTGGCCTTCCTCACGGGTTACCAGCACCTGTTCTGGTTGTTTCTCTTTCTTCTGGTCTGGCGCACCGTTCAGGACTATGTGAATTCTCCCCGCATCCTCGGCGACAAGCTGAAGCTGCATCCCCTGCTGGTGCTGTTTGGGGTATTGGCCGGAGGCGAAGTTGCAGGCGTAATTGGAGTGTTCCTTTCCATCCCCGTGCTGGCTACTTTGAGAATCCTCTGGCACACCTGGCAGCTTTATCGGACGAAGGCGGCCCCTGGACACTAGCTATTGGCTTTTGGCCCTTAGCTTTTGGCTTTAAATGCTGGCTGTCCCTCGCTAATCAGGGCAGAATCAATCAAATCAGGGTGATCAGTGCGGCATTCGGCCTTCGCAGCGAACCAAGATTAGAAGTCTCTAATTTGTGGCTGAGTTCTGAGAGGGGCTCCATTTCGGTACGGTTCCCGAAATGGAAGCAACGCACCTTTTTTGGACGTATGGCGCGCAATGCAGGGGTTTTTACGCGATTCCCTTGAAAAGAGCGGAGACGGTCGTATCCAGTTGCTTGGAGATCACCAGCAGCGTGGACAGTGTCAAATTGGTCTCTCCACGCTCGATCTCACCCATGTGACTGCGGTGAATTCCACAGTGGTCCGCGAATTCTTCCTGCGACCATTTCCTCTTCGTTCGCAGGTCGCGAATCCTGGAACCCAGTGCCTTTTGAATAGCTTGCATCGAAAAGATTGTCGCGGTAAGCTCCATATGGCGTCTACTTGTTATAACTGGTCTTGCCATTCTAGGGCCGTTTATAACTGTTGACTTACGTGGCTCCCTTGTGAGATTGTGTTCTCCAGGAAGTGAGAGGAGTTGTGTGGACATGGGCGGCGGGGCCCGGTTTTTAGGCATGCGGATGCCTGGGGGCTTCCGTTCAGGCCAGTGACAGCCCCTCCCCTGCACCCGGTACTAAGAAGCAAGGAGAAGGAACCTGCGGCAGCGTGGAAGGACATGCAGCCGATCCCAGCGCAGTCCGGAGGGCAACCGTTACTGCCAGCTTCGGCGGGGGCTTCAGGCAATGCTGCCGGTCCCAGTGGGTATCAAGGCCCACCCGTGGGTAAAACGAAGTGTCAGGTTTTAGTGGCTGCCTGGTAGAAAAAGGGAGTTCCTATTTTTGAGGTGGAGAGGAACTCCCTTTTAAGCAGTGAGGTTCATCCACAGTTGGACTGTCTTGTTTATAGCAGTGGCATGTGAAGAGAAGGTTAAGGAAGCGTGAAATCTTGGGTGATTCTGGCCTGAGATGGGCGCCGCGAGATCTTTTCGGTTTTCAGATCACCCGATGTCCCGATCACCGGATCACCCGATCTCAATGCGTAGCAGGTCCGCGTTGTTGTAGCTGGTGGTAGTAGGCTGCGGCGTTGTCGGCGAATGTGGCTTCGTATTGCGGATATTGGCGCAAATCCTTGTACTTGCTCATGTCCAGCTTCTTCTGTGTTTGCTCCAGCGAGGCGCCGGCGCCGAAAAGCCCCGCCACCTGATCGCGCAGACCGGCAAGGTAATCGCGAAAGTGGCGTAGCTCCGCTTTGGTCGCCAGTTCAAAGTGGCCTGGTACAACGGCATCTACCGGCAGCTTCAGCATAGAATCCAGCGCGGCAACCCAGTTTTCCAGGTCACCCTCGTCCATGGCAGGGCACGAGCCGTTCAGAAAGAGGTCGCCGGTGGCTATTGCATGCTCCTGGGGGAAATAGACGACGGCATCTCCGCGAGTGTGCGCGGGGCCGGGGAAATAAATCTCAATCGTGTGTCCACCCAGATAGAGCGCCATTCTGCCGGAGAAAGCAATCTTCTCCCGCGCGGCGGAATAGGCAGGAACGCGGCCTGCATCCTGTTCCAGGGTAAACGCTGTACTGATGACGCTGGCGCCCGGGCCCACAACGCTGTTCCCTCCCCGGTGGTCGGGGTGGTAGTGGGTATTGACGATGTAGCGCACCCGCAGCGCTGAAATCTTGCGTATCTCCGCCAGCAACTTGCGCCCCTCCTGATCGTTCAAGCCGGTATCCACTACCAGAATTCCGTCCGTCGTCACCAGAAAGGTGGAATTCGCGCTGCTGTCGTTCTCGGAAATGTAGGCGTAGAGATCATTGCCGATTTTGTGGACGTAGGCCGAAACCGGCGTGGCCGCAAATAAAAAAAGTAAAAGTGTGAAAGGCAGAAATGGATAAGGACGAAGCCGGTCAGAGTTTGCCGTGGCAGACATGCTGGGGATGATAACAACAGAAGTCTGGCGCTTGCTTGATAACTCTGACTTCACCGCAAGAGCATGGAAGGAAGCGACTTTTCACCGGAGATCGGGTTTGCATCTAATAGATGTAGAGCAGTTTAGGAGTTGTTTTATGGCTACCCGATTGGAAAAACAGAGCGGCTGGTTGCTAGCCATTGTGGCTGTGATCTGGGCAGCATATCTTCTGGTAGACATGAGTGAGTTTCACGCGGCATATCTGAGACTGGGCCCCATGCAGTTGCTGATGGCCGGCATCCTGTTGTGGCTTCACGGCAAGTATAGGGCTTCTCCATCGCCGCATCGGGACATCGGGGTATCGGAGCATCTGAAGAAAACCACCTGAGGGAGGCTGCAATATCCCTGATCCCTTGGCAAGGTACGGGTTCAAAGGTGGGATCAAAACGCCCGCCGCAGAATAAACTGCATCCCTCCGGCCAATCGAGTAAAATCGCAAGCGCCACAAACATCACCAATGAAAAAGATAGTTGCCCTGCTCCTGCTGCTGGTCCTGCCGTCTACCCAATCGTTTGCATGGGGCTATAAAGGACATCGAATCGTAGCCGATATTGCGCGCCATCATCTGACTCCTGCTGCAATACAGAATCTCCAGGCTTTGTTGGGCAACGATGACCTGGCTGCCATCTCGACCTGGGCGGATGAGGTCAGGCCTGATCGTCCGGAAACTTTCGCCTGGCACTTTGTGAATATTCCCCGGGATGCTGCCGGATTCTCCGATGAGCGCGACTGTTACCGCCCGGATGACAAGCATCCCAGCAGCAAGGACGACCACCAGAATTGCGTGGTGGACCGCATCAACATGTTCAAGCAGGTGCTGGCGAACAAAAGTGCTTCGCCGGCAGACCGGCTGGAAGCATTGAAGTTCGTCGTGCATTTTGTCGGCGACATCCACCAGCCCATGCATGCGATTGAAGATGCGCGGGGCGGGAACGACATTCACATTTCGTCTTTTGGCTCTACGCAATGCGGCAAATACTCCTGCAACCTGCATGCCGAATGGGACAGCGGCCTGATTGAGCACACGGGCCGCTCCGAACAGGAATACGTCTCCTATCTGGAACAATTGATTACCACGCAGAAGTTGCAAGCCAGTGGAACTCCGGAAAGCTGGGCGAACGAGTCATTGCGCCTGGCAAAGCAGGTCTGGCTGAATGATGGCGGTTCCGTGGATGAAGCCTATTACCGCGCCAACATCAACGTGGTGGATCAGAGGCTGGCGCTGGCGGGACTGCGGCTGGCGGCGGTGCTGAATGAAGCGCTGGGAAAGCAGTAGTTAGCGCTTAGTATTGAGTAATTAGAAAACCTCGAATCATGCGCCTGGTTGATCTGATCCGTAAAAAACGTGATGGTCACGAATTGAGTACCGGGGAAATTGAGTTCATCGTCCGCGGGTACACTGCGGGGGAACTTCCGGATTACCAGATTTCCTCCTGGCTCATGGCGGTGCTGCTCAAAGGCATGACGCGCGCCGAGACTGCCGCACTCACGCAGGCCATGCTGCATTCGGGTGAGGTGCTTCAATGGAACGATCTTCCCCAAAAAAAAGTTGATAAGCACTCGACCGGCGGCGTGGGTGACAAAACCTCTCTGATCCTGGCGCCTATCGTAGCTGCGGGCGATCTGGTGGTGCCCATGATCAGCGGTCGAGGACTGGGGCATACCGGCGGAACTTTGGACAAGCTGGAGTCCATTCCGGGATTTAACGTGAATCTCTCAGCCACAGAGATGCACGCCGTGCTGGCCGCTTGCGGGGCCTGCATGATCGGACAGACCTCCACCATTGTCCCCGCCGACAAGAAGATGTATGCGCTGCGCGATGTGACGGGTACGGTAGAGAGTCCGGCTCTGATCTGCGCCTCCATCATGAGCAAGAAGCTGGCTGAAGGCATCGATGCGCTGGTGCTGGATGTAAAGATCGGCTCCGGGGCATTCATGAAAAAGGAGGGCGACGCCGCCCACCTGGCCCAGCTCATGGTGGAAACGGGCGAGCGCATGGGCAAGAAAGTAGTGGCCCTGTTGACGGATATGGACCAGCCTCTGGGCCGTGCGGTGGGCAATGCGCTGGAGGTAATCGAGTGCATCGAGGTGCTGCGGGGCCGCGGGCCGGACGACCTGAAAAATTTAACTCTTGAACTTTCCGCCTGGATGTTTTATCTGGGAGAACGCACAAAAAGCGTAGAAGAAGGAAGAAAACTGGCGGCAGGGTTGATCACCGATGGCGCAGCTCTCAGGAAATTCGCTGAGATGGTGCGCCTGCAAGGTGGAGACGAGCGGGTTTTACAGAACACCGCACTGCTGC
>DATDGH010000039.1:0-4288 GCA_036522215.1 Candidatus Angelobacter sp.
GAAAGATCGCCGTCGCCGAAAGTTGTTTTTAGCAGCCGGTAACTTGCTAGTTCATGAGCAAAGTCAGGGGCGCCACGAGGACCGCATTATTTAAGGATAAACAGGGGGAGAAGGAAAACGGAGGGCGGGTGCAAGAGCCAAAGAAGCTTTAACAACGCAACCGACTAAAAGAGCGAACGCCCTTCGGATTCATGGCCAGCCTGCCGGGACACCGGCAGGCTGGTTGCTTTGTGGCATCCTCCTATCCAATTGGCTAGCTTCCCTTTTGTTATTGCATGATTAATCCCCAATGAATAGTTCATGAAATAGCTGGTTTGCTTGTTGAAATCCGGTGGAAAACGACGATATTGTGAGTGCAGCGGAATTGGTGCAGCTGTTCTGCTCCGGTTTACAGCTTACTCATGAAGACACGCGTGAAGCGGCTTACGAGAACAACGGGCACTCGGCCACTTGCTCGACCCATGACCATGCAGGTTGCCGCCATTTGTTATCGCCGCAGCGAATTCTCAGTCGAATTTCTTCTGGTCAATACCAGCGCCGGCAAGTGGACCTTTCCCAAAGGACGGATCGCGCCGGAGATGTCGCCTTCGCAGGCCGCACAGCAGGAAGCCCTGGAAGAAGCCGGGGCCATGGGGATCGTGGACGAGAGCTGCCTCGGCCATTACCTTGACCTGAAGCGCGCCCTTGGCCACGATAACCGCAGCCGGGAAATCCTGGTCGCCGCCTACCTGCTGGAAGTTGAAAGCACCTCGATGGCGCAGGAACCCGGCAGAAATCCTACCTGGTTTACAGCCGAGGAAGCCAAACAGCGGCTGTCCGAACAGCGCACCGCAAAATACTCAAGCGAGCTTGCCCGAATGGTTGACGTGGCAGAAATTATCATTCAGCGTTCAACCCCAGGCCCACGTCACGATAGGGCCTATATTAACTCCGCAGATGGTTTCGGACGTGACGCAGAGGGCTTCGAACGCACAGATTGAGGAACGGCCTTTGCTTTGCCAATCGGGGTTTTGCTTTTCCGATGACCCGGTGACCCGATGACCGGGGTCCCCGCCGCGCGCTTCGCGTGGCGGGGTGGTGGTGACCCGATTCTTACCAATTGCTAATTACTGCAAAATCATCGACAAAATTCTCCCCGCTGATCCACTGGGAGTCTCAACTTCCAGAATGGTTGCCAGGGTGGGAGCGACGTCGTTTACTGTAACCGGCTGGTAATACGTCCCGGCGCGGATTCCCGGACCATAAAAGATGAGCGGCACATGTGTGTCATAACCAAAGGGAGCAGAGTGCGTGGTCCCTTGCGCAGCGAACATATAGTACGGCTCCAGTATCACCATCAGATCGCCTGATCGTGGTCCGTAGAAGCCGAGCTGCGCCGCCCGGCCGACAAAGTCTCCAGAAGCCGCCCCTTGGCCCCGTAGTAACTCATCGCTGGTGTAAACCCGCGCAATGTGCGCAAGGCCGCGCAATGTGTCCGCTGCCACTCGCCGCACTTCAGCAGCATCGGCATTGTTCTTCTTGACCGTTTCGTAATTCAGAAAGAAGTAGCCGTAGCTCTCAGCGATGATCCAATCGCCTTTGCCGAATCGGGCTGAAAGCGCATTGCTGATGGTTTGCGATATGGCCGCCGAATCCAGCCGTCCTCCCGGCATCTTGCGGGCCTGATTGACCTCCGGAACGGGAGCCACCCCGTGGTCTGCTGTGAAGACGATCAACGTATTTCCCGCTCCGATCCTGGCATCAATGAAATCGAGCAGTTTGCCGATGAGAATATCCGTTCGCATGGAGATGTCGCGGACCTCGGGTGCGTCCGGCCCTACGGCGTGACCCACGTAGTCATTAGACGATAAGCTTAGTGCCAGAACGTCCGTTCCTTCGTGCGTGCCCAGGCCTTCGTTTTCAATCGCCTTCTCGGCAAAATCTTCCAGCAGTTCGTTGCCAAATGGCGTGGCTTCTATCGAGTCGCAGAAACGAACCGCCCCTCCTGCCGTCATGGAGCAAAACGGTTTGTCACCCGGTCTGGCCCCGAGTGCCGACCACGTCATGCCAAGGTATTTCCTGATAGGCCCATCATGATTGATCTGAGCCACCCACGCAGGCAACGTCTTCATGTAGTAGCTGCTGCTGACGAAGTGGTTGGAACCGTTGTCAAACCAATAGGCAGCATCTGCCATGTGTCCAACGGGCAGGATCGAGCTGCGGTCTTTGATGGAAATGCCGATCACCTTGCCGCTCCTGCCCGCCATCTTGAGTTCGTCACTGACCGTGCTCACCAGCAGCCGGTTAGGCGAGGATCCCTTGGCGTTGGGAGCGCCTCCTACCAGGAGGGTTGCGTCATCGGAAACGCTGGTAACAGTGTGGTTGGTACTGCGGTCGAACCAATCATTGGCCACGATTCCGCTCACGGAAGGCGTGGCCCCTGTCATGAATGTTGAATGGCCGACGGCGGTAACAGTAGGCAGATGAATGTAGCGGGCATCAGCAAACACGGCCCCGTGTTCGAGCAAACGAGCCAGACCGGCATGGTAGTCGGTGCGAAAGCGCGTGGTGTAGTCATAACGGAACTGGTCAACCACCAAAGCAATTACCAGCTTGGGTTTCTTGTCTGCGGCCACGCATGGCGCCAGCAAAAACAGCAGCACAGAAAAACAGAAGACTCCGCGAATCTTTTTCATTCCGCAACACTCTCCTGAGGTGACGTGCGGAAAATTATCGCACGCGTCCAGTGTGCGCGCCATTGCCAACACTTTTTCACACACCGTTAACAAAAGAGTTTTTTGCTAAAGCACGGAAGTGATGCGTGCCGCTCGTCTCTTTGGTTTTTCTTCCGATGACCGGGGTGGTGGTGACCTAAGGTTTTTCTTCCGATGACCCGATGACCCGATGACCCGACGACCCGATTTTTTGATCCCATCCCGCCCCGAAATTGCGAAAAGACTGCCTATTGCATCTAACTCTTTGGAAGTGTAAGCTCTCCCATCCCACCTTTCCCAGGAGTGCGTACATGGCAGCAGAAACCGGCCTCAAGGCGCGACACGTCATGACCCCTGATCCCATTTGTTGCTTGCCCACGGATACAGTCCAGGCGGCCGCAGCCATCCTGCGCGACAAGCGTGTCGGTGCGGTCCCAGTGGTGCAAGATTACGAGTCAAAGAAGCTGATCGGTGTCGTGACGGATCGCGATCTGTGCTGTGCGGTAGTGGCGTGCAATCTTGAAGCCAAGGGAATTCTGGTCAAGCAGGTGCATACCCGGAATCCGGTGCGATGTTATTCAGAAGACGATCTGGATGCATGCATAGCATTGATCGAGCGTTATCACGTTCGCCGTCTGCCGGTTGTGGATGGAAAGGGACGCTGCGTCGGCATCATCTCCCTCAGCGATCTCGCCCAGAAAGCGCAACCCCAGATGATTTCCCGAGCGCTGGCGGAAGTCTCAAGGCGCTCCCGCCGCTCTTCCGCCGCCTAGGCCGAAGCCTAAGGCCAATTAGAGCGTTTTTACAGACTAAAAAGACATAAAGTCTGCGGCATAAGCTACTTTGAGGGCAGTCCTTGTTCAACGCGGCAGGTTCTTCGTTTGCGCCTGCTGGATTTGGGCTGCCAGCTTGAACTCGCGCTGCGCCATCTCCATCTTGCCGAGCTGGCGGCAAACCTGACCCAACAGAAAATGCGCAGTGTAGCTGTTTGCATCGAGTGTAAGAGCACGCAGCAACGTCCGCTCTGCCTGCTCATTACGGCCCTGATTCATTAACGTCCTGGCCAGCACGATCAGCGGCTCGCTGGTAGCGGAATCCAGCCAAATCGAGCGTTCCGACTCCATTTCCGCTTCAAGAGAACGGGCCAGGTGCGATTCCGCGTCGGCAGCACGGGTACGTGCGGGCGCAAACGCCGGATTGAGACGGATTTCATTCTGGAACTCGCCGACGGCCTTCTCGTAGTCGGCACGGTACATGGCAACCTCGCCCAAAACATAGTGACCGAGGGGAAGGTTGGCATCGAGGGCAAGCGCTGCCTTGGCTTCCTGCTCGGCAACAGGATCCAGGCCCTGGCGGACGAGCATGGCGGCGAAAATGACATGTGCTGCCGCCGAATCGGGAGGCACACTATAGAGTGAAGCGAAAGCGGAGCGGGCTTTATCGAACTCGCGATTCAAGGCGTAACACAGTGACAGCACATAGGCAGCGTCAATGTTAGCTTGGGGATCCGAAGCACGCAGCCGCTCCAGAGGCGCAATGGCGGCGGCAGGGTGTCCGCTCATGTAATACGCGAGCCCCAACAATTGCGCGACATC
>DATDGH010000040.1:0-5197 GCA_036522215.1 Candidatus Angelobacter sp.
GTAACAAACATATATGAGGTCTTGTCCACCATGAGGATGAAATCCGTAATGGCCGGCGAATAGACTGCTCCGCCGGCGCACGGTCCCATGATGGCGGAGATCTGTGGAATCACGCCGCTGCTGAGCGTGTTGCATAGAAAAATATCGGCATAGCCGGCCAGCGACATCACTCCTTCCTGAATGCGTGCCCCGCCGGAATCATTCAAGCCGATCACCGGCGCTCCTACTTTCATGGCCATGTCCATGATCTTAACGATCTTGGCTGCATTGGCCTCAGAGAGCGAACCGCCGAACACCGTAAAATCCTGGGCAAAAACAAAGACCAGCCGCCCTTCGATCCGCCCATAGCCGGTGACAAAGCCGTCACCGTAGGGTTTTTGCTCAGCCATGCCGAAGTCGACGGCGCGATGCGTCACCATCTTGTCGAATTCTTCAAAAGTGTTTTCGTCCAGCAGGAATTCGATGCGTTCGCGCGCAGACATCTTGCCTTCTTTGTGCTGGCGCGCGCGCCGCTCCTCGCCTCCGCCAGCCTCAGCCAGCGTGTCCCGCCGTTTCAGCTCGGCAAGCTTTCGTTCCAGGTTCATGTCAGGAGGAATTATAGCTGCGGAAAGACTCCAAGCGCGGCTCTTAGCTTGGAATGGATCAGTGAAGATCAGTGTGAATCAGTGGTAAGGTTCGATTTTCAATTACCCAATTGCCAAATTACTCAATTACCAAATGCCTTCACTGGGCTCCTACATTCCCCGGCTCCCATTTCCATCTCTTCTTCTTTGCATCCCACCATACGGCGGAATCCATGATCTGGGATTCGCGGGCCTTGATCACAAAGATTGGCGGCTTGTTCTTCTTGATCAGCATGCGGCCCACGGCAATGTCATCAAAAGGCAGATTGACCACAACAAATTTGTCTTTAGGAGTGGCCGAGCGCCAGGCTTCAGGGCCTGATCCAAAAATGATCAGGAGATCGTGGTCGCGTTGCGGATCGTTGGTGTTGAACTTTGAGGACATTACTGGATTGCCCATGCCGAAATATGCGTTGTAAGGGTCGGCAACCTTGTATTTGAAAGCGTAGGAATCGGGGAAGGGTTCAGTGCTGCTGGCTACGATCACAGCATCTTCCACTCCGTCACCATCGAAATCGGCCGTTATCAATGGGGTGGGAAATTTGGCAGGTATGGTAAAGGTAGCGCCAAACTGCTGCTTGACCAGGGCCGCCAGATCAGGAGTGGCAGCCGCCTGGGACGCTGGAGCCGGTTGCGACTGCTCACCGGCAATGCACGTAGCAACAGCAAAGCAAAAACAGAGCGCGACCCTGCTCATTTGACTCATAAGCAGAGTCTATCTTGTTTCTAGGCAGCTTTCTTGAGGAAATCAGCCGTTGCATCCCGCTGGGCAACAGCAACTGCCCTCTGCCGCGCCAGCCCATAACTGATGGTTACTGTAGCGAACGCTACCAGCGTCGAGAACAGAATCAGCACAATTCCAACCGGAAGGTAAAATTCCATGCTCAAAATCCAGAGCAAGAAAAGAATGAGTATTGTCCACATGGGAGCCCTTTTTCTTACCTGACAAAACCACAGGCAGGTGTTCAGGTTTGGATGGACTTTACCTATGGCGGGTTAGCCTCAACAGAAAATACTCGAAAAAATACTATTCCTGTGTAAGTTTCACGATTACCGTGGACCGAACCCTTTAACCATGTCAACGACGCCCCAATTCTTTAGTCTGGGACGTTTGCGGGCTCTCCACTGACTGCTCGCTAGGCTGTTTGGAATCAGTGGATACTCAAACGCATCGAGGTGTTGGGTGTTTCTTCCGATAACCGGAGTGCCCGACGCGCGCTTCGCGTGGCGGGGTGTGGTGACCCGATGCACCGATGACCCGATGACCCGATTGCCAACACGACCAAAATGCCGGAAAGCAGTTAGTGGCTTTTATGAACTATGCCCTCGGCGTAGCGACCCAGCTGAGTGCTGATTGCTAAATAGTAGCGAAGATCCTCCATCGTGCAAACCGCAGACCAATCCATGCTCCAACGATCTTAGATTTCCAGATCACCCGATCACCCGATCACGTGCGATCACCCGGGGTCCCCGACGCACGCTGGTTTTTGTTTTTGCGTGTGGCGGGGTGGAGGTCACCCGATTCTCGAGACGGATCTTTTTCCACGATCGACACGCATTCTTCCAGCACGTCCATGGCAATGTCCGCCTGCTCGCGGGTTACGATCAGAGGCGGAGCGATGCGAATCGTATTCGCTCCGGCGCCTAGAAACAGGATGCCGCGCTCAAATGCCAGTTCAACAATGCGGTCACGCTCGTCGCAGGCCTGCGCCCGGCTCTTTTTGTCCTTGATGATTTCCACGCCGAGCATCAATCCCAGGCCGCGAACGTCGCCCACCATGGGATGCTTCTGGACCCAGGCTTTCATGCGGTCCATCATGTGATCGCCGACCACTTCCGCATTGTGAATGCCTTCGCGTTCCAGGACGTTCATGGTCGCCAGGGCGGCCTCAATGCAGACCGGATTGCCTCCAAAAGTTGAGGCATGCGATCCCGGCACCCAGTCCATGATGGAGGCCCGTGCAAGCGTAACTCCCAGCGGCATTCCTGAGGCTATGCCTTTGGCGATGGTAACGATGTCCGGCTCAATGCCGCTGTGCTGAATGGCCCACCATTTGCCCGTTCGTCCGGCGCCGCTCTGCACTTCGTCGGCAACCAACAGGATGCCGTGGCGATCGCAGATGCGCCGCAACTCGGCCATGAACTCCGCCGGGGCCGGAACGTAGCCGCCTTCGCCCTGCACCGGCTCAATGAAGATGGCCGCGCACTCTTCCGGCGGCATGATGGTCTTAAACACCTTGTCTTCAATAAACCAGGCGCATTGCAGAGCGTATTCAGATTCCGTCATGCCTTCGAGCCTGCGATAGACATAGGGATAGGGCACATGCGCCACTCCCGGCACCAGCGGGAAAAAGCGGCGGCGCTGCTGTACTTTTGAAGCCGTGAGGGAGAGCGCGCCCATGGTGCGTCCGTGAAAGGCGCCGTAGAACGCGATGATTCCCTGGCGCTGGGTGTGGTAGCGGGCCAGCTTCATGGCGGCTTCCACCGCTTCCGTCCCGGAGTTGCCGTAGTAGACGCGTACCGGGCCGGACATAGGGGCAATTTTGGCCAGGCGCTCGGCCAGCGTGATCAGATTTTCGTAATAGAAATCGGTACCGGACATGTGGATCAGCTCGCCAGCCTGCTTCTGGATGGCGGCAACCACTTCCGGATGACAATGCCCGGTGGAGACCACAGCGATTCCTGCGGAGAAATCCAGGAACTCGTTGCCGTCAACGTCTTCCACCATCACTCCCCGGCCGCGCTTGGCTACCAGCGGGTAGGAACGGGTGTAAGACGGCGAAACATACTGCCTATCACCCTCAAGAATTTTTTGCGCTTTAGGACCAGGAAGCTTGGTTCGGATCTTTGGGCCCACGGGTGAAGTCATAACTTCAGTTGCCATAATAATCCTCTCAGGAAGTTGGGAATGGATAACTCAGCCTGCATTCAGGCCAGGAACAGCAGGTGAAAGAGGATTAGTCGCCGGCAAACAGGTTGGCACGAGCATGAGACGGCAGGACCGCCAGATAGCACCGAGGCCGGACCAGAAATTCTGCCCAGTCAGCCGGCGACCGGCGCGGTCGAAGTGTACCCCGTGACCTCACCCCATCATTATAATCCATCTACCCGTCACGATTTTTCGCATCGCCAGAGTAAGTTGGATCGTCTGATGACTAGCTCTTCTTTGGTTTTGTTTCGCTGGAAGCTAGGTAGCTGGAAGCCAGTAGCTGCATTTCTCATGACCCAGGAAAAACGCCGACAAGTCAAGGTCGCATTAGCCTTCACCTCAGTTTACGTCCTTTGGGGCGCAACCTACCTGGCCATGCGCGTTGCCGTAGTCCATATCCCGCCTTACGTTATGGGAGCGGTTCGCTATGGGATTGCCGGGCCGCTGATGCTGGCGTATTGCGCGCTTGCCGGCAGGAAGGTGCATATAACCCGTCAGGATGGGTGGCGCCTGCTAACCATCGGGATTCTGCTGTTATCGATAGCCAACATGGGTGTGGCCAACGCGGAGCAATACGTCCCCAGCGGACTGGCGGCGTTGATCGTGGCCGGCGTTCCCATCTGGGTGGCGATCCTTGAAGCCTGGGTATTCCGGAACAGGCGGCTGTCACTCATGGGACTGGCGGGACTTGCTCTGGGAATCGTGGGCATGCTGGTGCTCCTGTGGCCTCAGATTTCCGGCGCGCGATTGGACCGTCTGCAGTTGCTGGGTTTTGGCATTCTGCTGGTGTCCTCAGCCAGTTGGGCCTTGGGCTCGGTGCTGTCCGGGCGTTGGAGCTTGAGCGTTGATGTATTTACCGCCAGCGCCTGGGAGATGACCTTTGCTGGCATCATCAACGGGCTCGTAGCCCTGCTGACTGGAGGCTTTCACCAGGCGGCGTGGACGCCTCGTGGCCTCCTCGCCATTCTCTTTCTGGTGGTCTGCGGATCGTGGATCGGTTTTACCGCGTACATCTGGCTTCTGGAACATGTGCCCACGCCGAAGGTTGCCACCTATGCCTACGTGAATCCGGTTGTGGCCGTTTACCTGGGATGGTTCATTCTGAACGAGAAGGTTGACTCGTTCATGCTGCTCGGAACGGTAATCATTATTTCTGCCGTGGCGCTGGTGAATCTGTCTAAGCTCAGGGCGTTGAAACGACCTGCGCCGGATTCGAAAGAGGCAGTGCTTTCCGCGTGTGAACCGGCGGGGGATGATTGAAGGGTTGTGCGTCCACCCTGTCCACCACGTCCACCATGTCCACGACCTTACCAACTCTGGTTCATCTCCGTCGCCACCTGATTCCGTCCTTCGTATCTTCCACCAGAATTCCTGCTTCGGTGAGTTGGGTGCGGATGGCGTCGGCTTTGGCGAAATCGCGGGCTTTTTTGGCGGCGGTGCGGTCGGCAATCAGTCGCTCCACCTCGGCATCAGAGATGCTCGCTACGGATAGCGCATCGGCATCCAGGCCATGCGACTTTGCCCATTCTGCTGCGCGGGACATTTTCTCAGCGTCATCATCTTTCAGCACGGAGAAGATCTCATCGAACTGCTGCAACACATCCAGGAGTGGGGCTTTGTCGTCCAGACGAAGCTCCATCTTATC
>DATDGH010000041.1:0-1940 GCA_036522215.1 Candidatus Angelobacter sp.
TCCCCTCGACGAAGCGCAAAAACGTGCCCAGGAAGCAAAAGATCTGTTTGCAGCCGCACACGACCGCCGGGGAGAGGCGCAGGCTGCTACCGTTGGCGCAATCGCCCTGGGCCTGCAGGGCGAGAATCTTAAGGCTAAGAACATTTACGAAGAATGCCTGCGAATCTATCGCGAACTCGGCGACAAGAACGGGGTCGCAGTCGAACTGAACAATCTGGCCGACAGCTCATTGAGTCTTGGCTATCCTCAGGCAGCACGGCGCAACTTCGAAGAATCGCTCACCATCTACCGCGAGATCGGGCATCAGGATGGGATCGCAATGGCGAAGAGCAATCTCGGAGGCGTCCTGCTGGTTCTCGGTGAACGCGACGGCGCAAAGCAGATGTACATGGAGTCCCTGGACATCTGCCATCATATTGGCGACCGAAGCAAAGCGGCCGGAAATTTGGCGGGTCTGGGCAGCGTCATGCGGGCAGCGGGAGAAGTCGAACTCGCCGCCAAATACGAGAATGAAGCGATCTCGGAATTCGAACAGATTGGCGATCACTCCAGTGCGGCGGAAGTGGAAACAGAATTGTCCGCCCTGTTTGTGGATCAAGGCAAGCCCTTGGAAGCGGAAAGTCTCGCGCGAAAAGCGACCGATGAATTTCGTAAAGAGAAGTCTCCCAGGGACGAAGCGCTCGCATCCGCCGTGCTGGCTCGTGCTCTTCTGGATCAAGGCAAAATCGCCGACGCAGGTCTAGTGACCGAACGCGCGCTCGTTCTTTCCCAGAAGTATCAGCATCGCGACGCCGAGCTCGCGGTTTCGGTCACCGCCGCACGCGTGCGTGCTGCAGCAGGGAACTCTAACGACCGAGAAAACGCCAATACCGAATTACGCAAGATTGTGGCAGATGCACAAAGAATTGGTTTCATGAACTACGCTTTGGAAGCGAGACTCGCCTTAGGTGAAATCGAAGTAAGCTCCGGGAATTTTCCGAATGCACGCCGCGAACTGGAGGCTTTACGAAGGGACGCGAATCAAATAGGGTATAGCCTGGTCGCCCAGCAGGCGGCATCTGCACTGAAGCGAGCTTCTCCTCAGTAGCCCGGTCAAATTGTCCCTTGGTGACAGAGAATATTTTGTTTCCCCTTCCCTTTGCGGGATGGCGTCGGCGTGGAAGCCGACATAGAAGCATTCCTGATTTATCCCCAATCGTTAGCGCTCAAAGCCAGTGTTGCCTTCAACTCCTCAGAGCAGGGAAGTCCCCAAGTGACTCCAACCTTGAGGCTCCTAAAAATCGACTTGAAACGTTACTAGCGGAATTTCGGAGTGTTCGACTTTGTATTGCACTAGGGAGCAGCGTCCGGCCGGAACCGCCGTTTGGCTAGAACGACTGCGAGAATTTGCTTTCCAGGAACTCCCCAGTTTGGCTGTCAACTTGAACTGAGGAATTGGGCCGACGCTGGCTGATCCTTGGCAACCATCGTGCCTTTTCACCTGACATGGACGAAGTGGAAACAATCCGATGCGTCTACGAGACACAGAAAGCTGGACATCAGCCGATGCTGTCCCTGTCAGGCGGGCGCTTCATTTGTCAGACCTGCGGGCATATAGCATACCTGTTTCGCCCAGGCTTCGTGTGCCAATGCACCCGGTGCCTGAGATTGAGAGAGCAAGCTCTTTTGTACCCAAGCGACTGGGGCTAGGCGGTCAAGTCCCGATATTCCTACAAGCCAAGCTGGGGGGAATGCGAGGACCCTTCGCATTAAGGTGCACCCCAAAGTCACGGTCCAGGCGGATGATTTTCCAGTCCGCGATCCTAGTCCGCATTCGCTCTGTCATCCACGACCTACAAGTACTTAGCGGTCTCACGTGAATCTGTAAGTCGTTGATGGTTTTAGTTAAGCTCGCTCTGAAAAGGCTGGCGTCGGCGGTTCAACTCCGTCCCTGGCCACCA
>DATDGH010000042.1:0-5628 GCA_036522215.1 Candidatus Angelobacter sp.
GAATATGTATTTAGTTTATACTCTCAGAACTCCATTTCCCAGGTATCCTAGATGAGCTCGCACAAAGTCTCGGGAGGAGGATGGAATGAGCTTTCCAAGGCTAGCCAGTTCCTTCATATCTTGTCATGTGCTTTTGGGTCCAGCTTCATTCTGCCCCAAGATTGAATTAGCCATGGCGGGGCAGAACCCCACACAGACAGCGAGTCCTTCTCCGCCTGCGAAGGCAGCTGCTCAACATGAATCAGGAGGAACGAAAATGGAAAAAGTAGCCGGAATCGGAGGATTGTTCTTCCGAGCTCATGATCCCAAAGCGTTGGCGAACTGGTACATGCAACACTTAGGGATTGCGCTCACACCAACGAGCGAGGGCGGAACCGTTTGGCAGCAAGAGGCCGGGCCGACCGTCTTCAGTCCTTTTCCAGAGACGACCAAATACTTCGGGGATCCTACCAAGGTCTGGATGGTGAACTTTCGAGTGCATGACCTCGACAAAATGGTGGCCCAGCTACGAACGGCAGAAATTGAGGTCAAAGACCCGGAATCTTATCCCAACATTGGGCGCTTTGCTCGTCTGCATGACCCCGAGGGAAATCCCATCGAATTGTGGCAACCTGCATAATTCGGCCTTAAATATACCTCCTTGCGGCTTACCTCCTGATCTAGAATTGACGCGGCATCTGTCCTTGGAGAGCGAGCATGTTCAACAGACAACTGACGCCAAAACGACGCGAGAAAGCTGAACGGATCGTCGCTCAGGGAATGCAATCCTTCGCGTTGCGACGCGGCGTATTAGTCTTTGGAGTACTGTCCTTCGTCTTGTTTACGGCTTGGATGTACCTTGATCCTCTCCGCCGCCTGTCCAACAGGGTTCCTCTTATTGAGCGCGGAAATCTTCCTGGTCTGGTCATGGTCGCGCTGCCGATGTGGCTTGTTCTCGGGTACGGCTGGGGCGTGTGGGTTTGGATGCACCACAAACGCTTGCTGGCGAGACAAAACCACTGAAAACGACGGTCTGCTTTAACAACTGCATTCCTCGAAGACTACGATCCGAGACATGGACGCAAGGCCGTCGCAAAGTATGGCCACTATTTTCTTGGCTCAATAATAATCAGCGTTTAGTGTGAACACGCCCTAGTATCTATTGCCTGAATCTGCGGCCGGCAACCGCCTGAGCGTGACCGAACTGAGCGGGCAGTACTAACCGATTCTCGAATCCCGGATCTTGGAGAGCTTGGAGGATGACCTCTTCCGCGCTTCCTGCTTCTCAAGTGTCTTTCTTTCTCGCGCTCTTCTATCGCGCTCCAGAATGCGACCTGCCTTCTCATCCCAGTCAATCAGCGTTTTGGCGAGTTCTCGATTTCGACGAAGTGCATCGACCACTAATGCTGAACCCGAACTCAGGGTGTACAGAAACGATAGAGCACGATCCAAAGGGCTGGCTTGGTGCACACGCTTTACCTCTGCAGCATTTCTTCCGCGACAGAGTAAATCCGCGCGCCGAACAGCATCAACCAGTTCTTCGCCCTGGAGTGAAGCGAGGGTATTCACGGCTGAGGCTGCCAGATCATCATACTTCTTGTGAGATTGAACGCGTCGTCCGACCGCCTCCCGGCGCCTCTCCAACTTCCGCTTGACCTTCTCACCAACAGTGACCGTGCCAGTCTTATGAAGGCGCTTGCGGCTCACGGATTTCTGAAAGCGCACCGCCGTAAGATCATCGGCAACCAAATCCAGTTCGCCGGCTTCCATGCCGGGCTTCACTGCGGCGAGGATCTCCTGGCTCTTGCGGCGGGTTTCACGATTTATGTGTGTCTTCTTTCGTCTCCAGGTCTTTGGAAATCTGCGGGAGGAGTCCCACCCGAATGTGACGTGGTCGAGCGTGTACTCCAGTTCTTTTTTCCGTTGCGGCGATTTTGACTCTTTTGCCATTCCTCTGAAATATAGCAGCCTGGCAAGGCAAGCGGCCGACGGGTGGTGACCTTGGCCACCGGGTGGTAGTGAGAGCTGCTGCCCTCAAAAATACTTATAGCAAGAAAAAATAATCATTGACAACATTATTCAAGATATGTTCTACTGAAGATGGAGCCCTGAAGGGCTTTGGGCGCTTGCGAGATGAATCGCCGAGCGCAAAAGGAGAGATGTGTGTTAAGTAGGTCTGCAGGAGAAATCCCCGTGGCGCCACCAATTGCTTCACAGACGACACAGTGGAAATATGAGGATACGTTCCCGCCAATATCGAACCTGTCCTCAATCTATCCTGCATGGGTAACGCAACCAGCATCCCGGTCGCAGGATTCCGCGACGAAAAAGGCTTCTGCGACGGGTTCTGCGACGGGTTTTGCTTTAATTCTCAACAGGATGCGCAGAATCGCGGAATCTACCTGTTTTTCATCAGTGAAGACCGCGTGCCGTGGATCAGCCAGATCAGTCGTCATCATCAGTCGTCATCAGCCTGCCCCGGCGTGCCGTGGGTGGTGAGGGTATTCCAAGCCGCTTGGAATTGCGTTCCGCTTGGTGTTCCGCGAGCGGTTTTCGCGCAATTGGCGTAGGTTCTCGCGGAATCGCGGAATGCCCCCCTCTTTTTATCTGAGCCTTATTTGGGACTATGGCTCCGCCGTTAACTTCGCCACCATTGCCTCGATCTTTTTGAAATCCCGTTCACAGACGGCATGGCGCGCGTCGCCGTTGCTCTCATGAAATTCGCCGCCCGGATGCACATAACGGATCACGCCGTGCTTGTCCACGATGAAGCTCACCGAGGTGTAGTCGCGTTGGGCGCCATCCAGCCACCACCGCTTCAGGGCGCTCCAATCGCCATCCAGGGCCACTGGAAAAGTAAAACCCAGTCTTGCAGCCGCCTGCTCCACTCGTGGGACACTCCAGTCGCCGGCCGGTTTCGGGTGAAACACGCCGATCACCTGAAATCCCCGGCTTCCGTATTCCTCCTGGAGCTTGCGCAATGCCGGAGCCGTAGCTGCACATAGGTCGCAGGTGTCTGTCCACCACCGCACCAGCAGGACCTTGCCCCTCAGGTCACTGATCTCCAGCGGAGCCGAGTTCACCCAGTGCTGGAGGTTGAACGCCGGAGCAGCCACCCCGATGCGGTCCTCGCCTTCGTGGTGAACGGCCTGGGCTTGGGCCAAATGTGGTGCTGGCGAATAAGCCAGCGCCAGGAGCATCAGAACCAGAGCGCCTTTTCCGGACATCGTGTTCCTCCTCGTGTTCCCCTATTGTGCGCCTGGGCGGTCGGACGTAACAAGCGCTGCAAGGCCTTCCAATCTCAAAATGAAATCCGGCAAACAGTTGCCAGGTGTTGATTCTTAAGCCAAAAGGCCATAGCTAAGAGGTGCACTAAACTGAGTGACACATTTTGCCGATATACCAAAGGACATGCCCTAACAGATAGAAAACGTTACTGTTTAGACCACATTCTTGATTGACATTTTCTGTCAGTACAGAATACGCTGTGAACTTACCAACGTTTTACCTGCGACGGCTGCCCCCGACTGCCTTTCGTAAACGCAACTCGGAGACTAAGCACCAGGGAACCAGCAGCATATGTCGCAAAGACTCGGCGATCTTCTCGTTAAAGAGAAGATCATCACTGCGGAACAACTCGACGCGGCCGTTAAAAAGCAGAAAGAGAACGGCGCCAACGCCCGTCTCGGCTCCGTTCTGGTGCAACTGGGGTTCGTTACTGACGAAGAAGTCACTAACTTTCTTTCCCGCCAATATGGCGTCCCCGCCATCAATCTCCAATATTTTGAAATAGATTCCTCAGTCGTAAAGCTGGTCCCGGAAGATACCGCCAAGCGTTACCAGATTCTGCCGCTCAGCCGCGTAGGCGCCTCGCTGACCATCGCCATGGTCGATCCCACGAACGTCTTCGCCATGGACGACATCAAGTTCATGACTGGCTTCAACATTGAGCCGGTGGTGGCATCCGAATCCGCGATCCTGGATGCCATCGGCAAAGCCTACGGCCAGTCCCGGCCGGAAGAGAACGTAGACGAGCTTCTTGCCTCCATGGGCGATGAAGCCGACGTCGAACTCCAGGCCGAACAGACAGAGATGGACCTGAGCGAGTTGGAGAAGTCGGCTGACGAGGCCCCGATCGTCAAGCTGGTAAATATCATCCTCACGGATGCGGTGAAGCGAGGCGCCAGCGACATCCACATTGAGCCGTACGAGAAAGAATACCGTGTTCGCTTTCGCATTGATGGCGTGCTCCAGCACATCATGTCGCCGCCCATGAAACTGAAAGATGCCATCACCTCCCGCATCAAGATCATGGCCAAGATGGACATCAGCGAAAAGCGCCTGCCCCAGGACGGCCGCATCATGCTCAAGATGCACATTGGCGGAAAACGCAAACAGCTTGATTACCGCGTGAACTGCCTGCCCACGCTCTGGGGTGAAAAAGTGGTGCTCCGGCTGCTGGACAAAGAAAACCTGCGGCTGGACATGACTAAACTCGGTTTTGAATCGGAGTCTCTGGAGAAGTTTCAGCGCGCAGTTTTGAAGCCTTATGGCATGGTGCTGGTTACCGGACCTACCGGTTCGGGCAAGACCAACACGCTTTACTCTTCCGTCTCGCTGCTGAACAAGCCGGACACGAACATCCTGACTGCTGAAGACCCGGTGGAATTCCAGCTCAACGGCGTAAATCAGGTGCAGATGAAAGAATCCATCGGCCTGAACTTTGCCGCCGCCCTGCGCGCTTTCTTGCGCCAGGACCCTAACGTGATCCTCGTCGGCGAAATCCGAGACTTTGAAACTGCGGAAATTGCCATCAAGGCCGCTTTGACCGGCCACCTGGTGCTTTCCACACTGCACACCAACGGCGCCCCGGAGACTATCAGCCGCCTCATGAACATGGGCATTGAGCCGTTCCTGGTGGCGACGGCCGTTCACCTGATCTGCGCGCAGAGGTTGGTGCGCCGTATCTGTTCAGAATGCAAGGAACAAGTTTCCTTGCCGCCACAGGCCCTGCTTGAGGCCGGCTATACCCAGGAGGAATCGAAGAAGGTCAAGGTCTACAAAGGGAAGGGCTGCACCACCTGCAATAGTACCGGATACAAGGGGCGTTGCGGATTGTATGAAGTAATGGAAGTGGATGACGAGATTCGCGAACTCATTCTGATAGGCGCCTCGGCCGTGGAGTTGAAGAAGAAGGCCATAGAACGGGGCATGATCACGCTGCGCCGCAGCGGTTTGGTCAAAGTGATGGACGGAACTACGACTCTGGAAGAAGTGGCCAGAGAGACAGTGCATTAAAAGCAGTAGTTAGTACTGAGTATTTAGTTGCTGCTTGGAGCATTCGTAGCAATCTCTGCGAATTTTGCAGGTTAGCCAAATACTAAATACTAAGTACTAAATACTGAGGTTACCCATGAACGTATCGTTGAGTGAGCTGTTGAAGAAGATGATGGAGATGAGCGGAAGCGATCTCCACATCACCACCAACTCTCCGCCGCAAGTGCGGGTACACGGACATCTGCAACCGCTGGACATGCCTCCACTGACCCCGGCAGAAACCAAGCAGCTTGCCTACAGCGTGCTTACAGACGCGCAGAAGCTCACTTATAATCGGGGGATGATCATAGCCGGGGTATGTGCAGGGATTGG
>DATDGH010000043.1:0-7916 GCA_036522215.1 Candidatus Angelobacter sp.
AAGAACCAGAGTTGGTGTAGCCCATCAAAATCTGTGAGCCGCCCGTTCATGGCATTTGGGCTACAGCTTCGTTGTTTTTTCTTTATCACCTTGGCAAAAGCACGAATGCAGGCAGAAAAGCACATGTGCGGCGGGAGCGGCAACTTCGGTGAGGTTGTTGAAAAATAAAGGGATATTCGTTCCGGATTGGAGAAAAACTTCCTTTTTGTTCCGGTAACAAGCGATGCAGCTTTCGAACTGCCGGCTTCCAAGCAAAAACCACACCGTGGCCCCGCTTCACCCTGGCAAAGGCACGAATACAGGCGGGAAATCGCATGTGCGGCGGGAACGGTAACTTCGGTGAGGTTGTTGAAAAATAAAGAGATTTTCGTTCCGGATTGGAGGAAAAACTTCCTTTTTGTTCCGGAACAAGCGATGCAGCCTGGGGCTGCCGGCTTCCAAGCAAAAACCACACCGACGACGCGCTTCACCCTGGCAAAACACGATTGCGAGCGGAAAAGCACATGTGCGGCTCAAACCGTGCTTCCGCGCAAGTTATTGAAAAATTGAGAGATGATTGTTGCGGAATGAGGAAACCAATCCGTTCTTGTTGCGCAACGAGAGGCCAGGCAACAGCCCCGCCACCGGCAGGCCGGATTGAACAGTCTGTGACTCGCCCGACAACGAACTTATCTCGTGCCTGAAATCGGGTCATCGGGTCGTCGGGTCACCACCACCCCGCCACGCGAAGCGCGCCTCGGGGACCCCGGTCATCGGGTCATCTGAAAACCGTTGACGTGAGCATCCACTTTTGACGAAAAAAGCATGTGTTGATTCTAACTGACTTAGCAAGAAGTCACAGGCCACAGGCAACAGGCCAACGGCAAGCTGATGGACGTGGTGGACGGAGTGGACAAAAGACATGAGTTTGATGTTGGTTTCTCAGCATGAACCGGTTCTCTGCCGGCGAGATCGATCTCCATCCTTGGCCGGCGTGGCAGACGCAGGTGCTTCATTTGCGGATGACTTTCAGGGGGGCGGACAGACTTCTTCCTCAAACTCACGCGGGCTCTCGATCCGGCCCACTTTTGGATCAGGCGCATTACTGGTTCGCGCCCGGCTTGTCAATTTTAAGTATCTCATAGTTTATATATGTTTGTCAACCAGGTGAGTACTAGATAGCATAAGCTGTTATGGAGTCTTACCGGGCGGGCAAGCTCACGATGGAGCAGGTGCTCCGGCCCCTGGGATTTGCCACGCGGATGCAAGTTGATTCTTTTCTTCAGCAGCACCAGGTTTATGACCACACGATCAACGCCTTGCGGAAAGACTCAGCCGGGTCGCTACGCCGAGGGCGTAGTTCATAAAAGCCACTAACTGCTTTCCGGCATTTTGGTCGTGTTGGCAATCGGGTCACCACCACCCCAGCACGCCAACCGCGGGCGCGCCGGGGACCCCGGTCATCGGTGCATCGGGTCATCGGGTCACCACCACCCCGCCACGCGAAGCGCGCGTCGGGGACCCCGGTCACCACCACCCCGCCACGCGAAGCGCGCGTCGGGGACCCCGGTCATCGGAAGAAACACCCAACACTTCGATGCGTTTGAGTATCCACTGATTCCAAACAGCTTAGCGAGCAGTCAGTGGAGAGGACCGCCTCTCAGGCGGGCAGATCGAGTCCTGATCGGCATCTTTATCGTAACCGACACCAGCCCGCTTAATCAGGTTGATTTTCCCTGATGAGTCGCAAATATTTTCGCGTCTTTACGGACGCGCGAGCCCCATTTTGGTGTTCCAAAATGGAACAATCCCCCGATTGACAGCAGCCGTGGATCAATTGTAAAGTCGCACGCTGATCAGCCTTGCCCTGTTCCCCTTGTGCAAATACGGGCATAACCAACCGGAACAGCAACCTCAATTCGAGATCCTTGGAAGGAGAAATCTTATGCGCAGCGTCTTGAATCACCTCTGCATTGCCTTGGTCCTGTGTTTGTTTGTCTTCGTCTATCCTCTCTCTGCCCAGAGCAATTCCGGCCATAAAACCGAGATCCATCATGGACAGGAGGTCGCGGCCCATGAAGTCCTGGTGAAATTCCGGTTGAAGCCGGCACCTGCATTAGCAGATGCCCGCGTGACTGAAGATGCTGACGAAATGGAAGAAATCTCTGATATCGGGGTGATTCGGCTTCATTCGGCCAGCCGGGATACGGCAACCTTGCTGCGCGAGCTCGCCACCCGTGCTGACGTCGAGTACGTGGAGCCCAACTTCATCGTCCATGCGGTCGCAACCCCAAACGATCCAAGTTTCGGGCAACTGTGGGGTCTCCACAACACCGGGCAAGCTATCCTGGGTGTGCCAGGCAAAGCAGGCGCCGACATCAGCGCTACCTCGGCTTGGAACGTTTCCACCGGATCCAGGGCAACGGTGATTGCGGTCATCGATACCGGCATCGATTACACTCATCCCGATCTGGCTGCGAACGTGTGGTCTGCGCCAACTGCCTTCACCGTGAATGTGAACGGCACGAAGATAACCTGCCCGGCTGGAAGCCATGGATTCAACGCCATCACCAATATTTGCAATCCGTTCGATGATAATGATCATGGGACCCACGTCTCCGGAACCATCGGGGCGGTTGGGAACAACGCCCTCGGCGTCGTGGGAGTGAACTGGAACGCCAGCATCATGGGCTCCAAGTTCCTGGATTCAACCGGCTCTGGCACCACCGCCAACGCCATCAAAGCAATTGAATTTGCCATCCAGGCAAAAACCGTACTGGGAGCCTCCGCCAATGTGCGGGTGCTTTCCAATAGCTGGGGCTGTCAGGGATCGAGTTGCTTCTCCCAGTCTCTGCTCAATGAAATCAATAAGGCCGGCGCCAATAACATGCTGTTTGTGGCGGCCGCCGGAAACAACGCGGTCAATGATGATTTGAATCCCTTTTATCCGGCCAGTTACAAGGCTTCCAATGTCATCTCCGTCGCAGCCACCGATAACAACGATAACCTGGCTTCCTTCTCCAACTTTGGTGTCACTTCGGTCAATCTGGGAGCGCCAGGTGTCAACGTACTTTCCACCATCCCCGGCAACAATTATGCTTACTTCAGTGGCACGTCCATGGCCACTCCCCATGTTTCCGGAACTGCTTTGCTGCTTCTCTCCAGGTGTTCCTTAGCTACACCCCAATTGAAGACGGTGATTTTGAATAACGTGGACGATATTCCCGCTCTGTTTCAGAAAACCGGCACCACAGGCAGGCTTAATGCGTCCAAAGCTATTAACTCATGCGCTTTTGGGGCCGACTCCATTTCCCCGACCGCAATTAATTTCGGCTTTCATTTCCTGGGAGACCCCCCAGTCAACCGGAATGTTACGGTGACAAACACGGGAAGCACCGCAATCTCTTTTCTCAATATTGACGTTAATAGTGGTGGGCAACCATTCAGTGTATCCAGCCAGACGTGTGAACCAAGCCTGGCGGCCGGCCGTTCATGCACCATTACAGTGACCTTCGATCCCAGCAACGCCCCTAACGGAACCAGCAGAGACACGCTGACGATAACGGACAGTCTCGCGAGCAGCCCTCAGACGGTGAGCCTGCAGGGATCCATGTCCTGTCCTGGCGGCGTCTGCCCTTGATTTTCGAAACATGCGCGTTAACTCCGGTGTTTACGTTACCCCGCCCTCGGGGCGGGGTAACGTCTTGTGCGGCGCGATAGCATTTTCAAAATCTTTTTCTGCAACCGCGTGGTGTGGCTTGCCCCTCACTTGGCCTTGAAGGCAGCCGCAGTGGCCGCCCAGCTTGAGGTGGCGGAAGGCAAGTTGGCGCTGACGTTTAACGAACCCTGCCCAACTCCGGGAACATCATCCTCAGTGCTGGAAATAAAAGCCGTGTCGGTTGTCCGGCCGGTAAAGCCAGCTCCCGCAGTGATGGCGCCTGAAGCGAAGGAAGTGTCATTGAATAGTCCAACCACCAGGTCCTTGCATCCGGCGGTCACAAGATTTCCGGTGGTCATGACGCTGGTATTGCCTGGTGCAACCTGGCCGGCAGTTGCGTCAAGAGCGTTGCTGGTCTGAATGCCTGAATATTCAAGCAGGTAGAAACCCAGGGCATGAGTGGTCGTCGATTGGGTTACGGTCACAGTATTCGAGCCGCCGGCAATGTTCTGCGCATAAAAGATCTGCACCTGCGTTCCGAATCCGCCACCGGCAAAGTTCACTTGCGGTGTACTCAAATAAGTGTTTCCCAGGGTGTCAGAAACGCTGATGGCAGCCGCGTCTGAATTCCAATAGACCGCAACCACCAGGAGATTGCCTGCTGTTTCCGTGATCGCCGCCTGCCCGCTTGCGGCAGTCACATATCCCGGCGATACCTGTTGGACGAAACTGATGCTGCTGGAGCTGTTGTTAACGGTCACCGCCGCATCGCTGGTGTTTCCTGCATGATCTGTGACGCGGACCGTATCAGTGACTCCCCCGGTGCATCCGGCGGAATAGAGTCCCGTGGTTGCGTTGATGGTTCCACCGGAATGATTGGTGACAAAACTGAAGGTGTATGGGCTGGCGCCACCGCTGGCGGCAAAAGTCTGGGATCCACCCGCGTTCACGGTCGCCGATGCCGGTGAGATTGCCAGAGATGACGCGGACTGGACCCGGATCACATACACATCCGAGCATTCCCCCGCGACATGCATGTTCGCCGGACAGCCGTTCGGATGGGCCATGTTGCTGGTGAAAACCACGTAGTTGCCGCTGCGGCTGATGGCTGCATGCGGCTGTGCCCAGTACCCGGTAGCGCTGCGCGAACGGGCGTGGGCCAGGCGGTAGACCTGAGACCCGTCCACGCGAGCCAGCACGATCTCGTCTTGATAAAGGGCCCAGTTGCTGGTGGTGGGAGCCTCAAAGTTCGGGTCATTGTTATAAAGTTCGGGCGAGAGTTGCGTGGGTGGAGTACTATCCCAAAATGAAATGGCAATCCAGGGCTGAGAGGCGCTGCCACGATAGCTGATATGCCAGTCAGGCTGGTGATCCAGGAGACAACTTGCTGAATTCAGGTTGTTCAAGTTTCGAACATCCAGACCCCATTTACTGGGACACGGGTTGGTCAAGGTAGAAAGAGAGGAAGAATTGCCTCGTTCCGTGAAAATCGAGTTGCTGTTGAGATCGTAGCCGGTATCGTAGTGGCTGGTGACATCCTGCAAGTGAGTGAGCGAACTCCCATCCCACAATCGCAGGCCTTCTTCCGCGTTCGTGCCATCGTTGACAAACTCGATCGTCAACAGGTTGTTCGCCGTAAGCTGCAATTTGTGCACGCAGCCCGGCTGTGGTGTATCTACGACATTTCCGGAGATGGTGCATGTAGTGGTGTACACAGACGTTTTGCTCCCCGGATTGCCGAACGCCCAAACAAAGATGTCCAGGGTATTGTTCGCGTTTTGGCCGACCAGCGCGATGTGGTTGCCGTCCTGGGACAAGTCTGCCGAGTCCGTAGAATTCACTCCTTGCGCGTACTCGGTGAAAGTGTGGACCACGGTGTTGGTGACTGAACTGCCGCTTATGGTTCCCTTGTAGAGCGTGTTGCCGTTCGTGAAATAAAAAACATTCCCGTTGGAAGCATCCCAAACCGGATGGCCGTTGTTCATGGAGTTGTTCGTGTTCGAGGTGTTGGGCATATTGCCCGCGGCCACCACCAGGTTCCCATTGAGATCTTTGATTCGCCACTGTCCGTCGTCGGAATATACAAACAGCAGGGTGTCCGTGGCGTTGATGGCCGCGAAGGTGGAGTAATAGGTCATCATGCTGGCATGGTTGCCGTCGGGGAGCGTCTCCTCCGTGGCGCTGTTGCTGATTCGCGTCACGGTGCAGCCAAAGACCGGATCTACGTAGCCGCTACCCGCCGCAGGAGCCGCAAACGTGGTGTAGTTGGGTGGAATGTGAATGGCCTGATCGTTCGGTGTTCCACAGATGCCGGACCACGACAGGGTTGACAGAGCAACCACAACAAACAAGGAAGCGGGAAATTTCGCAAACTTGCTCACAGAAGATTCCTTTCTTATTCAGCTTTCGGGTCGTGAAAGACAGAAATCTCCCTGCGCCAGAGGTCGAGGGATTCGACCACTAAGAACACAGCCGTCCTGAACCGGGTTGCACCATCTTTTTCGCAACAGTACTAGGATGGAACTAAGGAATTTCACAGGCCCTTGAGATTTTCCCGCCCACATCTGCGTGGTGGGTGTTTGATTTTTTGGCTGTGGCTCGACGGTGCTGCGTCCTGGGTGGTGAAGGTGTTGGTGTTGTTTTCGGCGTTATCAACAGCAAAACCGCTTTGATGTGGATTTTGGTTTTGACCTTCCTGTCCCCTGTTCGCTGTAACCTGTCTCCTGTTCCCTAAGGTACAATGCATGGCGCATTTCAGGAGGCGGTCTTGATGCCACGCACCGGTCGAGCGAAACTCTGGTTAGTGCTGGTTGCCATTTTGGTACTGGGAGCATCCGCAGAGACATTTGCCCAGGACAACGCTGCAACCAATTCTTTGCCCAATCCTTATCGCGCCCTCGATCATTGGGGCAACCTTCCTGAGGGGAGAACGTGGGGATCGACCAGTGCCATCGACATAGCTCCCAACGGCGATATCTGGGTGGCCGAGAGATGCGGCGCCAACACCTGCGCCGGCTCAAACCTCGCGTCCATCCTCAGATTTGACCCGTCGGGCAAACTGCTGAACAGCTTCGGCGCCGGGCTGTTCGTTTTTCCCCACGGCATCTTCGTGGATCGTGGAGGGAACGTATGGATTACGGATGCCCAGGGAAAGGATGGCAAGGGGCATCAGGTCATCAAATTCAGCCCGGAGGGCAAGGTTTTGCTGACCCTGGGCAAAGCGGGAGTTGCCGGTGATGGCCCGGACACATTCAATCAGCCTTCTGACGTGGTGGTTGCGCCCAACGGCGACATCTTTGTGGCCGATGGCCATGGTGGAAACAGTAATGCCCGCATCGTGAAATTTTCCAAAGATGGAAAGTTCATCAAGGCGTGGGGCAAAAAAGGCAGCGCTCCTGGTGAATTTGATACGCCTCATGCTATCGCCATGGATTCCAAGGGACGGATCTTTGTCGGCGATCGCGCGAACAACCGCATCCAGATTTTCGATCAGGAAGGAAACTTTATTGCCGAGTGGAAGCAGTTTGGCCGGCCGAGCGGCATTTTTATCGACAAGCATGACAACATCTATGTGGCCGATTCTGAATCGCGGGCTGATAATCATCCGGGCTGGAAGAGAGGCATCCGGATAGGAAGCGCCAAAGACGGCTCCGTTACCGCCTTCATCCCCGATACCGAGCCTGATCCCGACCACAAATCCACCAGCGGGGCCGAAGGTGTTGCCGCAGATAGCAGCGGCAACATATACGGAGCGGAGGTCGGCCCAAAGGACGTGAAGAAGTATCTTAGGAAGTAGACCGACAGTGTAGTGCACGCAAGCCACTGACTGCTGACCGGCATTTTGGTTGTATACGCAATCCGGTGATCGCCGTGATCGGAAGAAAAACCGATTTTTGTCGTGATGCTAAAAAGGCGAGCGAGCAGTCAGTGGAGACATTCAGCATTCAGCACGAACAGCTTAGGCAGATGACCCGACGACGCGATGACCCGATTAGCTGGACCCGGCGCACATTTCTGGAAAGCGTAGGCCGGGCAGGAGGCGCCTCGGCGGTCTATCGAACTATGGCCGCGATCGGGCTCCTGCCCGAGCCGCCCGCATGGACCGGCCCCATCGAGCCGGCTGCCAACTCAGGGCGCGATAAAACTGTATACGTCGGTTTTTGCGCACTTCACAACGAACGGTCCGCGGCGCATCGTGGCCTTCAATAGCGATAGCCCACACCTGCCGCCGTCGTCACTCCGGCTGGCGTTCGACGCGCTTCGCTCATGCGATCTCGTG
>DATDGH010000044.1:0-4225 GCA_036522215.1 Candidatus Angelobacter sp.
ATCCAGGCCTGGATCTCCCTGGGAATGCCGGCTTCATTGGGAAAGATCAGCTCGAAATCCGGAGGCATGACTCCCACAACCAGCAATGAGCCTGCGGCAGCGCGGACAGTCTTGCCGACAATCTGCGGATCAGCGCCATAGCGGCGCCGCCAGAGACCATCGCTCAGGATGATCACTCTCGGGCCGCGGCCACCTTCCTCCTCGGGAAGAAATGTGCGGCCCCGAGCGGCGTGAGCGCCGAGCACGTCGAAAAAGTTTGCCGTCACCTGGCCGGTCTTGACCTGTTCCGGCTCTCCTCCGTCGACCAGAGCGCCGTTGCCGACCCAGACGCCGGCGAAATCCTCAAACAGCCGGCTGCGCTTGCGCAGCTCCTCCAGCTCAGGTCCCGAAGCTGGGGCGCGGGTAACTGCAGCGTCTGGAAAAAGGGTCCAGACAATGGCAAGCCGGCGGGCATGCTCGTAGGGCAAGGGCTCCAGAAGGACCACATTGACCACGCTGAAGATCGCAGTATTCACGCCGATGCCGACGGCCAGGCTGAGCAAGGCGAAAACAGTGAAGGATCGCTTCTTCCTCAACATGCGCAGAGCGTAGCGAACATCCTGCAGAAACGAGATCAACAGCGATCCGGCGCGGGCCTCGCGAGTGAGTTCCTTGATCTGCGTAGGGCCCTCCATCTCCAGCAGGGCCTGGCGCCGGGCCTCTGTGGGTGAGAGGCCGGCCTGGAGCTTTTCTTCGATCAGCAGTTCCAGGTAACCATCGACGTCGCTGTCAAGTTCGCGGTCGAGGCGGCTTTGGCGGAAGAGGTTGGAGAAGAAGCTAGCGAACTTATTTGCCCATTTCATGATTGAGACACGCGCTCTTTGCTCTTGGCTTTTGGCTGTTAGCTTTTGGCTAAAAACAACAGCAAAACCATGGAGAGATTGCCAGAATCGCCGGAATTGCCAAAATTGCCAAAATTTGAAAACCAAACCCAAAACCTTTTCGCCGCAGATTTGCGCAGAGTAGCGCAGATCAAAAAAAATCACCAAAGTTCGGCTTTTTCAATTACCAACTTACCAAGTTACCCAATTACCAAATTCTCACCAGGACAAATATTACTTACACCACGACAACACCAGAGCGTCGTAGTCGTTTGCAGCTTAGTCAAGGTGCCATCCCACATTCACCCATTTGCCATCGCGGTTCACGAACATTTCGGTTGCGCGGCCCGAGTGCTGCTGGGTGTTGCCGTTGACGCTGGTCTCGTAGAGATATTCTGAGTAAATCAAAGCCACGTTGCCATAGACCTGGATTTCCGTTTTGGGAAACTCAAGGCGCGTGAGTTTGCCTCCGGCGTCAGCAAACCCTTTTGCGCCGGCCAGAACCTGCTCGCGTCCGTCCCACTCTTTCTGGCCGGGATTGATGGCAATGGTCTCCGGCGGAATGGTTTCTTCCAGATGCGCGCGGTTGTTGGCAAAGTAGTCGCGCCACACGGCTTCGCGGGCCGTCAGCAACTCCTGTTTGGCCGAGGGTGGCAATTGTATGAGCTGTTCCCGGTAATAATCTTCTGTGTCTGGATGTGTGGCGGTGTAACTGCCTACCTGGATCCAATCACCATTGAGCCTGGCATAAACATCGAGCACACGCAGTTGAAAGTGGCTGTCTTCCGGGCCAAGTCGCGCGATGTACGGAACCAGCGCCACATCGCCGTAGAACATCACGTCGAAATCAATGATTTTGTAGGAGGTAAAGCCGCCAGGGCTCTTTAAGTTGCGGTCGGCGTATTGCATGTACTCATCCAGGCCGCGGATGATGGTGCGAGAAGGAGTGAGAAAGCCACGCCAGTCCTGCGCATGCGTCGCCTGGATTTTTGCGCGGTCTTTTTGCATGTAGGCCTGGAAGATGGAATCAATGTGAGCGCGAATGGCATCGCGGTCCGCCTGCCGCTTGTCACCGGGAACGGCTTTGAGTTGTTGCGCTTGAACCACGACGCAGCACAAGATCATGGCCAGCGTCAGCAGAAATCCGGAAATTGTTCTTTTCATCTTCGTCTCCTTTCTCGTAGCTCATCCTGCCTGCAAGACCCAGCCGATAGCGGCGGACAGGCGCTCCCACTGCTCGGTTTCGTTTTCCAGTTGTTTTTTGCCGGCTTTGGTCAGCCGGTAGTACTTGGCGTCACGGTTGGTTTCCGATTTGCCCACCGAGGAGGTGACCCACCCGTTCTCCTTCATACGCTGTAGCGCCGGAAACAGCGAGCCGGGCTTCACCTGGAACGTGCCGCGCGTAAGCTGCTCGATGCGCCGGGCGATTCCCAGCCCGTGCATGTCCCCCAGCGCCAGCGCTTTCAAGACCAGCAAGTGCAATGTTCCCTGAAGCAGATCCAGTTGGTTTTCTTTCAAGCCGCCCTCCCTCAGGCACTCTATAGGTTGACGTATAGAGTGTCAATAGGTTAGCGCGGCATTCGCCGCGCTAACAGGGAACAGGGAAGAATTTGGTAATTGAGTAATTGAGTAATTTGGTAATTGAAAATCAAGCTCAAGCCAACAGCGTTCTCGGACAAAAATTCCTCTTGACAAGCTCTAGCGTGTGCCGCATACTGTATATCACATAGTATATGACGCACGATAACAATACGGACGGCCTGTTCGAAAACCTGCGGCTGGAGCTGCGCCGGGGCTGCCTGGTGCTGGCCGTGCTGGCCGCGCTGCGCACCGAGCAGTACGGATACACGCTGCGCAAGTCCCTGGCTGCCGATGGGCTGGCCATCGACGAGAACACGCTGTATCCGCTGCTGCGCCGGCTGGAGAGCCAGGGGCTGCTGCTGAGCGAGTGGCGCGAGGAAGACAAGAGAAACAAGCGCTTCTACAAGCTGTCCCCCAGCGGCAAGGTGATCCTCAAGCAGCTGGCGGCGGAGTGGGCCAGCATGAACGCGTCTCTGAAAGGAATTGTCTAGTCATGGAACTCATAGATCGTTACTTACAGGCAGTGGGATTCTGGCTGCCCAGAAAACAACGAGAAGATATCCTGGCCGAACTGTCAGAAGACCTGCATTCGCAGGTGGAGGAGCAGGAAGCGAAACTGGGCCGCAAGCTGGCCCAGCCTGAAATAGAATGCCTGCTCAAGATGCGCGGACGCCCGGTGCTGGTGGCCAACCGTTATCTGCCGCAGCAGTACCTGATTGGGCCGGTGCTGTTCCCCATCTATAAATTCGTGCTGATGGTGGTGGGCTTGTGTTACCTGGTGCCGTGGGTGCTGGTGGGGATCGGGTTGATGGTTTACAGTCCGGCTTACCGCGCCCAGCACATACATGAGGGATGGTTCAAAGGGATTCTCTCGGTGTGGGGCTCGTTGTGGTTCGCGGCGTTCATCGCCCTGACGGTGGTGACGATCGTCTTCGCGGCAATAGAGCGCGGCAATGCCAGCTCACATTTCCTGGAAGAGTGGGAACCGCGAAAACTCCCGGCGGTGCGCGACCGCAACCGGATCCCGCGAAGCTCTTCGATCTTTGAACTGGCGGCCCTCTTGGCGTTCTGTGTCTGGTGGATCGGATACATGGGTTCACCGGTATTGATCAACCGGCCGGACTTGCGCATCGTGATGTCGCCGTTATGGTCTTATTTTTTCTGGGGGTTTGGCCTGGCGTCGGTGGCGAACCTTGTAATCTCTGCCGTAAACGTGATGCGTCCTTACTGGAGTGTGCTGCGGGCCACTCTTCGTCTGCTCTTTGATTTGGCCGCATCATGTCTCTTTTGCTGGGTGATGAAATCCCACATCCTGGCTGAGATCAGCGTCGCCAATGTTTCAACGGCCCGGACGCTCGAGATCACCAACCAGATCAACCTGTGGGCTGAAAGAGCGTTCCCAATTGCGGTGATCGCTGGTGTAGTCATTGCGGCCGTTAACGTTTACCGAATCGTGCGGGCGAAGACAGGCAACAATGGAGTGAGGCAGCAAGCGGTGGCGACATTGAGCTAAGGCTGAAGGGCTTTTGGCTCTTGGCTTTTGGCTGACCCAACACCAAAACCCTTTCACCACAGAGGACACAGAGGAAAACCTATTTAGCCGCGAATTTAACGCGAAGAACGCGAATCAGTGCACAGCGGTGACTGGAAAACCAGATCGCACGCTCAGCCGAGGGCACCTCCACCCCGCCACACCAACACCGGTTAGGTCGGGGACCCCGGCGGATGCGCTCCCAACTTGCTTTTTATTTTGTTGCTGCTAGTGTTGCTCCTCCTACCTTGGC
>DATDGH010000045.1:0-11611 GCA_036522215.1 Candidatus Angelobacter sp.
AACAGCAACAGCAACAGCAACCGCAACCCCAAACCCGCTCTACTAAGTGTGAAGGATCTGGGGCTGGATGCCGCGTGAACCATCCGGTACAGCTCGAGGGGGAGAATTTTCTTGACACCCACCCTCTATAGAATGACCCGACGACCCGATGACCCGATTGCCTCCGGCTGTTTGCCGGCGAGCTGCCGCGACATCAAGCGGTGAGCGAGCACAACATTGACTGCGGCACTCAGGTTCAGGCAAAAATGTGCAGGGATGTGAACAAAGCGATGACATAGCCGCCGGATAACCTGCTGCACACGGCCATCTTCCGGGCCGAACACATAAATGGCATTTTCCGGATGTTCGAAGGTTGTCAGCGGCTCAGAGCTCTCAAATACTTCTACACATACCGGCACAGAATCTTTGCCAAACAATTCAAAAGGGCGTTGGTGGTTGCGGAACTCCACCCGCTTGTAGCCCTTCATCCGTTCTTCACGCGGCAGGCGCTCGTATTTTGCTGGATTGACGCGTTCACCTGTCCAGACCAGGGACTTCACGTCAAAACACGAGCAGGCGCGGATGGTTCCACCCACATTGTGCGGGTACTTCGGATCAATCAGGATTACAGCAGGAGTTTCCATGGAGCGAGTTGTCCCTCTAGAGCATTTTCAGAGATGCCGTATGAACCACCGTGCCATCTCTCGCATAATTGAGGTTTCCAGGCCATTCAGTCCGCCCTTGTCCACTTGAGTCCAAGAGATTTTATCGTGCCGGCAAGATCGAATGCATCTCGGGCCTCCAGCCACCGCGGGTAATCAGGGCACGACTTCTCTTGACATGTTACTGTGCGCTGTGATACGATAATTATTGTTGATAGATATGCTGGGTGACGGAGCCGGCCGCCGCGTGAAGCAGATAAGGTTCGTGCGCCTGAAAGCCCTATCGTTCACAGCGAAGCGATTGTGTCCTGCCCTCTAATGTGCCACGTTGCAGCCCTTTGCCTCTTGCCGGCCCTGCGACTTCTTTCTAAGTCATTTAGAATCAACAAATGCTTTTTTCGTCAAAAGTGGATGCTCACGTCAACGGGTGTTCAGATGACCGGGGTCCCCGACGCGCGCTTCGCGTGGCGGGGTGGTGGTGACCCGATGACCCGATGACCCGACGACCCGATTGCAGGGACGAGACCCGATTGCAGGCACGAGATAAGTTCGTTGTCGGGCGAGTCATAGCTTGTTCAATCCAGTCTACCGGTGGCGGGGCTGTGGCCTAAATCCCCGTTCCCGGAACAAAAACCAACAAATCGCTCGTTCCGGAACGAATATCCCTTTTCTTTTCAACAATGTTACCGAAATCACCGATTTCCTCACGCAGCTCAATTTTGGCCTTTTATGGGTCGCAAATCTTCCGAGAAGGAGCCTGTGACTCTTGCTAAAGCTGGTAACCAGGAGCGAGAAGCATGCTTGAGGTTCCGGAACAAAAAACAAACCAATCGCCCTTTCCGGAACGAATATCTGCTTATTTTTCAACGATGTTACCGAAGTTACCGATTCAGCCGCACAACCCAAAATCTCGGTTTTTTGCCCCTCCTGAACCGGCTTCAAGCAGGTTTGAGCCGTTCGTTGACGAAGCGCACAGTCCAAATAGGCGATAGTTTCCCGGCAGTTCGGTTCTGGGTTGGATTTATCTTGCATCCGTCCTGCATGCAACCGGCAGCTTGGCTGTAGCTGCGTAGACGTCGCTGAGGAATCTGGTTCTTCCAATCCCGCCACTCTTCAAACTTTTCAAGGCGCTTACGCGGGTAAAGAATGCTCCGGAACTTACATCAATGACACGAAACTCTAAGTCGTGCCCTTATATATACACGTCTTCCCGGACTGCACCATCTATGAAAACGCTCTAAATCGTTGCATCCGCATTGCAAGAAACCCTGGGGTATTGCTGGTTGGCCCACGAGATCACTCCGGGGCACAGGCGAAAGCGCGGGCCTGTTTGTTCCCAAAACGGAAAGTATTGTCATTATTAAATTCACAATGAATCGTTTTAATTAGGGAAATCTGCGATACAATAACGGCCCTGCATGGGAGGCTGGAGGCGGTTCCCAGCCCCATGTAAGACCCACTGAAAGGAAACCCTCATGACCGAAAACCTCCCTCTCCCCTCACGGATCTGGTTTTTTGTTTTGTTTGCCGCTGTTCTGGCGCTACAAGGCCTTCCAGCCCTGGCCGCGGATCATGACGACAATGATCACAAGGTCGTCGCAACCTACTTTCAGAACTTTCACGTCTTCAGCGGTATTTTTCCCCGGCGGCTGGTTGATAATGGCGCCGCCGGTAAACTCGACCTTCTAATCCACGCCTTCGTAGACATCCGCGCAGACCAGCAGGGAAATCCGCATTGCGCGGCGTTTGACGAGTTTGCCGACTATCAGTTCTTCTTTGATCAAACTCGCAGCGTTGATGGTTCCGTAGACTCCTTTGCTCCGGGCGCCCTGCGCGGGCAGGTCCACCAGCTACAGGAGCTGAAGAAGCTATTTCCTCATTTGAAAATCCTGGCCTCAATCGGAGGATTCTCCGCCGGGGTGAACGGCTTTGAAGCGGCCGCCGCCACTCCGGCGAGCCGCAAGGCATTCGTGGCCGACTGTATCAACTCGTACATCAACGGCAATTTCAGTAACACCACCGGCCTGGCCCCAATTTTTGACACAGGGTTTTTTGAACAACCCCTGATCACTCCTCCCATTGGCCCGGTACCGGGCATCTTTGACGGGTTTGATATTGACTGGGAATTTCCAACGCAGCCGCAGGACCGGGCTAACTTCGTTGCCTTGCTCGCCGAGTTCCGCAAACAGCTCGATGCACTCGGCCGGGGCCACATGTTGACCGCGGCTTTGCCTGCCGGACAGCAGAATTTTTCACTGATCAACCTGCCGGAGGCGGCGGAACAGCTCGACTTCATCAACCTGGAAACCTTCGACTATAACGGCCCGTTCAACAACTTTACCGGGTTCGTCTCTCCACTCGTGCAGACGCAGTTTGATACCAACCCAATCTTCAATATCACTTTCACGGTTGATAGCTACCTGAAGGCGGGCGTGCCTGCCGATAAAATCCTGATGGGGATTCCGTTCTACTCGTACGGTTGGGCCATCACCGGCGCCTCGGCTCCGGGACAGAATGGACAATTCGTGGCCGCCGTCAATCCCGCCAATCCTTCTTCCGGCAACCCGCCCAACTATGCCGGCACAGTCGCCATACAGTTGGATCCTGCACTGGCAGGTGTGGCGTCTACAGAGACGCACACATTCATTGACCTGAACGTTTTGCCGTTTTCCCAACTGTTCCACGAACCCAAGGCGCAAACGCCCTACGCTTTTGACGGCCTGAATTGGTGGACCTACGAGGACGCCACATCCATCGCAGTCAAAACCCGGTTTGCCAACGACAAGCATCTGCGCGGAGCATTCATCTTTGAAGAGCCGGACGAACTTCCCGATGGCAGCCTTTTCAATGCCGTATTCAACGGCGTGCACGAACATCACTGAGTCATATTGACTGTGAAACGAGCGGGACCGATGCGGTTCCGCTCGTTTGCTGTCGAGAACGTCCGGGCTGAGCTACAGGAGAGATAAAGGGGATATTTCTAGTGGTGTTTGCAGAGAAAAATTCCCACTCGGAAAGATCGATACGATAAATGAAATTATGGGGCTGCCGACCAGAAAATGTAGTTCTACACGCAGCCATCATGAATCAAAAGGCCACCAGCAATTCCGGTGGCCTTAAAGTAATTACCAATTACGGTTGCTAGTTGCTGTTCAGCACCAGGCCCTCTGTTTTTTCCGCGTTTTCGCCGACTTGCCGGTAGAACAGTTTCTCACCTTCCAGATAGACCTCGATGAAGGCCGGCCGCGTAGCGATACTGCCCTGAATGAGCGCCTCAGACAGCGGATCCTCAATGTACCGCTGCAACGCACGACGCAACGGGCGCGCACCATAGCTGCGGTCTACCAGGGTCTTGTCCAGCACCCACTTTTTGGCTTCGTCGGTCACGGTGATGGTGATATGTCGCTGCGCCAGGTTCACATTGAGTTGCTGTACCAGCAGCTCGAAAATCTGGATCAGGTCGGCATCTGTAAGCGCGTTGAAGATGATGACTTCATCCAACCGGTTCAGGAACTCAGGATTGAAGGTCCGCTTCACTTCCTGGCGCACCATCTCTTCAACCTTTTCAGACACCATTTCTTCCTTGTCCACCTGGAAGCCAAGCCCTTTGCGCTTCATCAGATGGCGGGCCCCGATGTTGGAGGTCATGATGATGATGGAGTTCTTGAAGTCCACGGTGTTGCCCAAACCGTCCGTCAACTGTCCATCTTCGAGCACCTGAAGCAGAATATTGAACACATCAGGATGCGCCTTCTCGATTTCGTCCAGCAGGACCACCGAGTACGGTGACCTCTTGACCCGCTCGGTAAGCTGGCCGCCTTCTTCATATCCGACGTATCCCGGAGGTGAGCCGATCAGCTTGCTGACCGAGTGCTTCTCCATGAATTCGGACATATCGAATCGAATCAATGACTTCTCGCTGCCAAAGAGGAAGTGGGCCAGCGTGCGCGCCACCTCGGTCTTGCCCACGCCCGTGGGTCCAAGGAACAGGAACGATCCAATGGGCCGGTGGGGCGACTTGAGCCCGGCGCGTGAACGGCGGATGGACCGGGCCAGGGCGCTGATGGCTTTGTCCTGTGAAATCACACGCTTATGCAGCTCTTCTTCCACCCGGAGCAGCTTCTGCGTCTCTTCTTCCTTAATCGAGGTGACCGGCACGCCTGTCCAGCGGCTTACCACCTCTTCAATGTCCTCACGGTTGACCACCCCGGTGGCGGATTCATCCAAATGATACTTCTCCCGCAACCCGCGCAGGTTCTCGCGTTCCTTGCGCTCCTCGTCAGAGTAGAAACGCGCCTTCTCAAATTCATGGTTGGCAATGGCATTTTCCATGCGATGCACAATGAATTTGATCCGCTTCTGCACCTCTGTAATCTCATCCGGCAGCGAGGTCTGGCGCAGCTTTACGCGCGCTCCCGATTCGTCCAGCAAATCAATAGCCTTGTCCGGGAGGAACCGGTCAGGAATATAGCGGTTAGAGTGGTACACAGCGAACTGAATCGCTTCGTCCGTGTAGCTGACCGCGTGAAACTTTTCGTAGCGCTCCTTGATGCCGTAGATAATCTTGACCGCCTCCTCCTCATTAGGAGGTGGCACCTTCACTGCCTGGAATCGACGCTCCAGCGAGCGGTCCTTCTCGATCGACTTGCGATATTCGCCCGGAGTGGTGGCGCCGATACACTGAATCTCTCCGCGGGAGAGAGCCGGCTTCAGGATGTTAGCGGCGTCCAGCGAGCCTTCGGCCGAGCCTGCCCCAACCAGGGTGTGCAGCTCATCTATAAAGATGATGCAGTTCTGGTTCTCCATCAGTTCTTTCATGATGGTCTTCAGGCGCTCTTCAAACTGTCCGCGATATTTGGTGCCGGCCACGATCAGGGAAAGATCGAGTCCCAGAATCCGTTTATCGGCTAGAAAAGAAGGAACATCGCCGTCGGCAATGCGCTGCGCCAGGCCTTCCACAATGGCCGTCTTGCCCACACCCGGTTCGCCAATCAGCACCGGATTGTTCTTGGTGCGACGGCACAAAATCTGTACTACGCGCTCAACCTCGCCTTCACGTCCCACTAGCGGATCGAGCTGGCTGTCCATAGCGGCCTGGGTCAGGTCGCGAGAAAACTCAGAAAGCAAAGAAGATTCACGGGAGGATCCCCGCTGCGGCTGGGCTTTTTCCTGGGTGCTTCGGGCAAGTTCTTCACGGATGGCGCTCAGACGCAGGCCGCGCTCATGCAAAATCTCAGCGGCAAAGCACTTCTCTTCGCGCAGCAGTCCCAAAAGTAAATGTTCGGTGCCAATGTGCTTGTGGCTCAAGCGCTCGGCTTCTTCGGCGGCATAGGCCAGCACGCGCTTGCACTCATTGCTCAATGGCAGATCGACTGACGTGGATACCTTCTCCCGGATCGTCGTATGTCCTTCAATCTGCTTGCGGATGGACTCGACGGACGCGTGAGTGCGCAAAAACCGGTTGGTCAACGCCTTGTCTTCACGCAACAAGCCCAGCAACAAATGCTCGGTCTCAATATAAGGAGAGCCGAACTGGCTGGCCTCGTAGCGTGCAAAAAATATTACGCGCCTGGCTTTCTCTGTGTACCGCTCGAACATGTGTCCCTCACCCAGATGCTTCCAGTCACCTCAGCCAAAAGCACCCTCTCTTCCCCTGGTCCAAACGGCCGGGCCTTCCAGGAAGAAGCTTAAGGTCCAACTGCCTCTCAAAGATAGTCCCAGAAAGGCCATCGAACCAAACTAAATACTGTCTGCACGTAGCAGACCAAACCCGCAAAAACTGTCCTCTGCCCCTCGCTTTTTCAAACCGGAAGCGAATGGGGCGAAACCTCCTCGACCCGGCCCTCATGCAGGCGCAACACGCGGTCGCAACGACGGGCAAAGTCAAGATTATGGGTAACGATGAGGGAGGTAAGCCGGTGCTCGTGATGAAGTTTCTGGATCAAATCAAAAACCAATCCGGCAGTGCGATTGTCCAGGTCGCCGGTTGGCTCATCTGCCATCAGGATCTTGGGGCCCGTAATCAGCGCTCTGGCCAATGCCACTCTCTGCTGCTCACCCCCGGAGAGTTCTCCCGCGCGATGGTGGCTCCGTTTTTCCAAACCCACTTGAGCCAGCCAGCCAGCAGCCTTTCCCATGGCTGCTTGGTAAGACGTTCCACGCATTAGGAGCGGCATAGCGACGTTCTCCTGTGCAGTGAACTCTGGTAACAGGTAGTGAAACTGCCAGACGAACCCAATTTCTCGATTGCGGAAATCCGCCGCCGCGTCGTCGTTCAGTTTCGCTACATGAGTCTGCGCGCAGTATACGTCACCTGTTGAAGCCCAATCAAGAGTTCCAAGGATGTGCAACAAACTGCTCTTGCCCGACCCGGATTCTCCAACGATGGCAAGCATTTCTCCCTTTCGTACCCGAAAGGACAAGTTTTCAAAGAGCACCAGGTCGCTTTGACCGGAACGATAAACTTTGCTGAGTCCTTCCACCCGCAGGATTTCAGCCTGCTCTTCTATTGGATGCAAGTACTCTCCTCATCGCTTCAAGCCCCTGAAATCCTTATTGTTTACCGCTTTGTACAACCTTTCTATCTCATTAGAACCCGAAAAAAGAAATCTGCACTGTTTATTTTTGTTACAAAAGGCACCTTTTGTCTTAAGGGCCAGAGATTCTGAATTTCATAGATATTGTCGATGTTATCGGCCTCTCATATAGACACATTAACGTCATTCATAACGCAAAGCCTCAGCGGGCAGCACCCGCGCAGCCGACCAGGAGGGATAAAGTGTTGCAATAAAGGAGACAAAAATTGCCACCACAGCAACCATAATGCCGTCCCACGCCCGCGGCGCAAAGGGCACGTAATCAATGGAGTAAACCTCCGGGGAGAGGGAAATCAGGTGATATTTGGCTCCGGTAAGTGCAATTCCGTAACCAAGAATCAGCCCCGCAATGGTTCCTACCAACCCCACCAACAGGCCCTGCATAATAAAGATCCTGCGCACTTGCCGCCGTCGGGCCCCCATGGACATGAGCACCGCGATGTCTTTGGTTTTTTCCATGACCATCATGATCAGTGAGATCAAAATATTCAGCGCCGCCACAAAGACAATGAGCCCGATGGTGATGAACGTTACCAGTTTCTCCAACCGCAGAGCGTGAAACAAAGCTTTGTTTTGCTCCATCCAATTGGTAACCGTGAATCCTTTGCCGGCGGCCCGCTCCAGTTCCTCGCCCATCTGAGGAGCTTTATATATGTCATCGATTTTGAACTCTATGACGGAGATCACATCTCCCAGGCCGAAGAGCCGTTGAGCGTCGGCCAACCGCAAGAAGGCCCATGTGTTGTCGTAATCATAGAATCCGGAATCGAAGATTCCGGCGACCTTGCAGCGTACGAATTTGGGAACCAGCCCAAAAGGAGTCACCTCTCCTTGCGGGCTTGTGACCAGCACAATAGAACCGACAGTGGCGCCAATATTGGTGGCCACGTCTTTGCCCAGAATGATCGGCGGCATTTCCGGCTGGCAGGTCTCATCATCGGGCGAGCAACTGGGAGCAGCAGATGCATCCAGCTTCTCCGCCGATCCAAACTTTACCGTCTTGAGCAATTCACTAACTCTGTTTTCGTATTCGGGAATTACACCTTTCAGCACCACGCCACTGGCACGCGATCCTCGCGACACAAGCACCTGCTCATAGATGGCCGGGGCAGCCGCCAATACATGCGGCTGTTTTTCCAGACGCTCCATGAGCGGTCGCCAGTTGCTGATGCCTTCACTCAAGGTGCCCATCAGGTTCACGTGCGAGCTGGAGCCGAGAAGGCGGTCTTGAAGGTCCTGGCGGAATCCATTATTGATGGCCAGAGCAATGATCAGTGAAGCTACTCCGGCCGCCACACCAATCACCGATATCAAAGTGATTACGCCCACCACAGCCTGGCGGCGCTTGGCCCGAAGATAACGCGCGGCAACATAGAGCTCGAATCTCACGCCGAAAGCCTTCTGTGGAAAGAGATGAGCGGGACTCGCCCCTTGTAATCAAGAAAGCTCTGCCCCAAGCGCCTCTTCAACTCGCGCTCCAGCCAGATCATCAAAGGGAAAGTCACGAAGAGGCTGACCGCAAGCAGGATGAAATTCTCAAGGAGTGGCGATCGCTGCATCTTCCGCCAGCGGCGCACAATGGGATGAATAAAAAACCAGAACAGGGGAATGCTGCTGTAGAAAATTCCTACGAACCATGAAATCAGCAGCAGCTTCTCACCCATGATGCGATTGTAAATGAGGAGAGCTCACGGCTGAGTGCCGGCTGCCGGCTTCTTGACTTGCTCGATACACCAGTCAACATGCTTTGCCAGCACGTCCAGCGGCATGGAGCCATTTTCCAGTACGCACTCGTGAAACCGGCGGATGTCGAATTTATCGCCGAGTGCCTGTTGGGCTTCTTTCCGCAAATCGATGAATTCCCGGCTGCCGATCTTGTAAGCCAGCCCGTAAGCCGGCAAATCGACACTCTCGCTGAGAGTCTCAGAGTCAATATAAGCGTCCGTGTCCAAAGTGTGTGCTCGCGCATGTACTCGATTGCCTTGCCGCGGCTCCAGCCCATGTAGTCCTTGATCGGAACAGTCTCGGGATTTCGATTCTGGGCGAATGACCCGATACAGATAAAGAAGACAACTAGCCATCGCACATTCAGCGCACGCCCGCCCAATCCCATCATGGAGAGAGGAGGTTAACACAACTTCAGCGAGCCTATTACTTCTGCGCCACCTGGCCGTTGCACGTTGAACCCGTGAGATTGGTGAGCTGGTTCTTTTTTGCCGGACTCCTTTCCTTGATGATCGCAAGAATAGGTTCCAGGAACCGCGAATACTTGTGCAGGGTGGCGTCATCATGTGCCGCCATCGCGGTCTCGACTGCCCGTTGCGTTGCCGGCGTCACCAGTTCCATCCGTCCCACAAATACACGCACAGTCTTTGCCGGCGCCGGATTGATAGTGAGAGGAAGCACGCTGTCCACAAAAGATGCAGGCACTATATAGAAGAGGCGGCTGCCCTCTTCAAACCAGGAACTGCGCCAGGTCTGTACCATGGCGTGGGCTTCGTCCCAGAACAGGCCACGCGCCACCAGCATCTCCTCCAGATCGCCATACAGAGACTCCACGCTGGCATTCAATTCCGGGGGCTCCATCTGACCTTGAGTCTGCAACTCGCCGCTGATGCGGTAACCCATCTTCTCCCCCCGCCGTTCGAAAAGAACCAGGCTGGGAATCTCCTCCTTGCCCAGATTGCTGACCAACACATTGCCCTCAGCCGTTACCCTGGCCGAAACCGGCACGGAGAAAGCAGACACACCGCGATAAAAGAGGAACTTCTCGCGCTGATCGCCCTTGGCCGCCTCCACCCGCAACGGGCTTGCTGATGTTTCCCGCGCCGCGTAGTAGTGGCTGTCGCTATTCTCCCGCGAGAAGTTGGGAGCCAGCCCCGGCTCAACATGCACTATGTCCCAGGTGATAGCGCCATCTCCGTTGTTCTTGGCCAAAGCTGGGCTGGGCGGATTTCCGTCGGGAAAAATGGCGCCATGCGGATACCACTCCGTGATCAGGCCTTTGGAAAGCGACACATGCACCGAAACATCCACGTTGCGTGGCGAGTAAAAATAAATTACCGGAGTCTCCATGCGGACCGTGCCGCGCAGTCCCACTTTGAATCCGAGATACCCGAAATGCTCAATAAAAGCCGGCAAGTCGTTCACGGTCGCGGCTGTGGACTGGGATGGCCATGATCCAGTCAGCGGCAACCACTCGACCGCATGACCGTCGCTGCCAGCGACGGATGTGAATGTGCCCCACTCATGCGCCGTCAGGTCAGGATCAACCTGCGGATTCTGGGCGCCTGCACCACGAGTAGATACGATGAATCCGAAACCGATGCCGCCGGTCACCAGACAGACCAGCGTTGCGCGAAGGAGCGATCTGCGAAAGTTCATTGTTTCCCCCAGGCCGTGTTTCGGGTAAGCACCTCGGCAACCGACTGCTTTTCATCGCCCAGGAAGTGGCTGGCCAGGTTCTGCGCCAGCAATGCATCTGCTTTGGCGCCGGCTATCGCTTTTTGCGCATGCTCCTGGTGCTCCTTCTCCGGGCCGCGCAGAGTGATGAGCGCGGCAGCAAATTCCATCTCCGGATCGTTTGGCCGAAGTGCGAGGGCTTTTTGTACGAGCGAATATGCATCGAGACCCGCTGCCGGGTTCTGTTTAAGCCACTGACTGTAGGTTGCTGCCAGGTAGCCGGCGTCAAACCATGCTAAGGCGTCCGCCTGTTTGCCGTTGGTACGCGCGTGCAATCGAATGAGCAGTTCCTTGGCTGCCTGCGCGTCTTTGCCGGCGTAGAGTGTTGCCCGGCGCAATGTTTCCATTCGCACCAGCACCGGCGGATTCGAGTCCAGAATGGCCAGCGTGTCGCGGACAAGGTTTCTGGTATCGTAGTTTTCATTTCCCGACAGGTTCCAGGCAGTGCCGGTCCAGGGCAAAGACCTGGCATCGCCAATCTCAAAGCGGTGGCAGATCAACGGCGGCCCTGCCAGCGCAGAAGTGACAAAACTAAGCAGCAGCAAAATGCCACTGACAACGCGAAGGAAAAAATGGCTTCTCATAACATGGATTCCTCTCGAGTGATTTGGCCTTTCAGGGAGTCAAGACGCGAGAGAAGAGAGGAGTGTTAACAAAGATTGCCGATTGGGGCTAGCATTCTTGTGGTGGTAGCAATCGGGTCATCGGGTCGCTGGGTCACCCCACCCCATCACGCGCAAAACCGGCGCGTGCCGGGGGCCCCGATCATCGGTTCATCGGAAGAAAAACCTGTACAGCATTGTGAAATCTTTGAAACCATCTTTGTTAACACTCCTCTCTTCTCTCGCGTCTTGACTCCCTGAAAGGCCAAATCACTCGAGAGGAATCCATGTTATGAGAAGCCATTTTTTC
>DATDGH010000046.1:0-4264 GCA_036522215.1 Candidatus Angelobacter sp.
GCGGCCGTGGTCAAAAGTTTTACGTTCGAAGCAGGCAGGAATAGATGGTCCTGGTTGAGAGAATAGATGGTTTTGCCGCTCTCCAGGTCCGCCACGTCAATGCCCCAGAGAGCGCTGGCCATTTGCGGCTGGTTGATGAGCGCCCTGATCTGCGCGCCAACACTGGATTCGGTTTTGAGTGGTTTTTTCTGGGGTGCGGCGTAGAGCGGAACGATTAAAAGCAGGCACAGCGCGTACACCCGTCGTAGTTGGCGCATGGGGTCTTGGCCAGATTATACAATCGGCACCATGAAGAGGCCGTCTTACCTATGGGAGCTGCGCAGCCGCAGCCTGGAACTTGGCGCGCGCACCCTGGTGATGGGCATTCTGAACGTGACTCCAGACTCGTTTTTTGATGGCGGCAAATTTCTCTCCCGTGATCACGCGGTTGGCCACGCGTTGCGCATGTTCGATGACGGAGCGGACGTGCTGGACATTGGCGGTGAGTCAACTCGGCCTGGCGCCAAAGTGGCTGAGTCCGGTGTGCCGGCGGATGAAGAACTGCGCCGCATCCTGCCCGTGATTCAAGACATTCTGCTCGAACGTCCGGACGCAGTGCTGTCCGTAGATACTTACAAAGCTGATGTTGCTCGCGCCGCCGTGACTGCCGGAGCCCAGATCGTGAATGATGTAAGCGCGCTGCGCTGGGACCCGCAGATGGCGCGGACGGTGGCTGAATTGAAATCCGGAGTAATTCTCATGCATACCCGCGGACGTCCTGAAGAATGGCGTACACTGCCGCCCTCGCCTGACATCGTGGCTGAGGTGAAGACGGATTTCAGACTGTGGACACAGAATGCCATCGCCGCCGGGATTGAGAAACAGCGGATGGTGCTTGATCCCGGGTTCGGCTTCGGAAAGAAATTCGAAGGCAATTATCCTCTATTGGCAGGTTTGTCAGAATTACATGAACTCGGCTTTCCTCTACTCGCGGGAACCTCACGTAAATCTTTCATTGGCCGCACTCTGGCGCGCGCAGGCAAAGACCTGCCCCCGGAGGAGCGCCTTTTCGGGACGCTGGCTGCCGTGACTGCCTCGGTCCTTCAGGGCGCGCACATTGTCCGCGTGCATGATGTCAGGGCCGCGGTGGAGGCGGTGAAGGTGGCGGACGAAATCAGCAGGTTTTGGGAAGTGGAATAGCAGCTAATTCAAATTTAGGTGGTTTCTCAGGGCAGTTCGCCTTGATATTTTGCCTCCATGACCCATTGTTTGCCTTCTCAGGAAACTCCTTGCCCTAAACTGGCGGGAGTGAAGTAATATCTCCTTGCAAAACAGGAGGATGGTTGTGGGGAGTGAGGCACAAATGGCTCCGATTGGGGCTGAGCAGTTGGTGGCGGAACCTCAAGCTTCAGTGGAGGTTCCTGCGCCAGAGCCGGTTGCAAACTGGAATTTCGGTCTTCGGCTGGCATTCCGTTTCTGCTTTGCTTATTTCACGATCTACTGCCTGAGTAACCAGATCATTGGCGGGCTGCTGATTATTCCCAAAGTCAATATCCCCGAACTGGGCGGGATTTGGCCACTGCGTCACATTACTTTTTGGATTGGGACCCACATTTTTCACATTACGCGACCGCTCGTATATACCGGGAGCGGCAGTGGCGACAAGACATTCGACTGGATACAGAACTTGTTTCTGCTGACTGTCTCTGTGTTGGTTATGGCCATCTGGTCGGTTTTTGATCGCCGGCGGAAAAACTACGTGGTTCTGTACAAATGGTTCCGGCTGTTCATTCGTTTCGCCCTGGCATCAGAGCTGCTGATCTACGGGTTTGCCAAACTCATTCCCCTGCAAATGCCATTTCCATATCTCACGCGCCTCCTGGAGCCTTACGGAAATTTCTCTCCCATGGCTGTGCTGTGGTCGTCGGTGGGCGCTTCGCATTCCTATGAAATCTTCACTGGCTGCGCCGAGACATTCGGAGGATTGCTGCTCATCTTCCCGCGAACCGCCCTGTTGGGTGCGTTCGTCGCTCTGGCGGATATGATCCAGGTCTTCACCCTCAACATGACCTATGATGTGCCGGTCAAGCTCTTGTCCTTCCATCTGATTGTGCTCTCACTTTTCCTGCTGGCCCCGGAAGGCGGCCGGATCCTCACGTTCTTTTTCTCCGGCCGTGCCGTTGAACCTTCTTCGCAGCCGCCGCTCTTCCGCGGTGTGCGCGGCAACCGCGTGGCTGTGATTGTCCAGGTGGTCTTTGGCTTATATCTGGTGGGCATGAATATCTATTACGGAGTTCAGTCCTGGCACACCTATGGTGGAGCCCGCCCCAAGCCTTCGCTCTATGGAATCTGGAACGTGGAGAAAATGTCCATTGATGGCGTGGAGCGTTCGCCGCTGCTCACCGATTACGACCGCTTCCGCCGCGTGATCTTCGATTTCACCACCTTCACTCAGTTCCAGCGCATGGATGATACCTTTGCCGGCTTCGCTTCTACCATCAACGACAAGGACAAAACGATCTCGCTCACCAAGCCGGCGGATAAGAACTGGAAGGCCGACTTTACCTTCAATCGTCCTGCGCAGGACCAGCTTGTGCTGGATGGCTCCATGGCCGGCCACAAGATTCACATGGACCTCAAGCTCTTCGACCGCAACAAGTTCACAATGCTGAATCGCGGCTTCCACTGGATCAACGAATATCCGTTCCAGCGGTGACGTCAGCAGGCTAACCACGAAGGACACGAAGGGAAGGCAAGATTTTTGACAATTCTGGCAATCTATTTTCAAAAGCTCTTCTCAGAATCAAGCATGATTGTCACCGGCCCATCATTCACCAACTCCACGTCCATCATCGCCTGAAACTCGCCGGTTTCGCAGCGCAGGCCGGCAGCGCGGATTTTGTCTACAAGGGATTCGTACAGCCGGCGAGCTTCTTCGGGGCGGGCCGCGGCGTCAAACGACGGGCGCTTCCCCCGCCGCACATCTCCATACAAAGTGAATTGCGAAACCACCAGCACCTGGCCACGCTTGTCCAGCACAGACAAATTCATCCTGCCCGCGTCGTCGTCAAAAATGCGCAGGCTGATGATCTTTTCCGCCAGATAAGCGGCCGCCGCTTCCGTATCATCTTTGCCCACGCCCAGCAACACCAGCAGACCGCCGCCGATCTCGCCCACAATCTTGCCGTCCACCGTAACCCGGCAGCGGCTCACCCTTTGCACCACAGCTCTCATATTTTTCCTGTCGCAGATTACGCTGATTGGCGCAAGCCACACAAGTCATATACAAGTCGCGAAGGCTTCAGTTATTACCTTTTATCAGTGCAAATCAGTTCAATCAACGTCATCGACGGTAAGTTTTGGCTGAATGCTGGATTGCTGAATGCTGAGCGCTCCGTTAAAATCCCTCGTTCCTATTTTCTTAAGAAGGAGCCAGACTTATGGCGCGTCGCTTGAGTTGGTACTGGGTGATGCTGCTGACCTTGTTGCTGAGCGTCTTCATAGTCGCCAAGCAGCCGCAGCAATCGGCTACCCGTGAAACTCCACAGTCCCCGGTTTTTCACAATGATGTCGTGATTCGCGGCGGGACAATTCTCACCGTCACCCACGGGAAAATCGAAAACGGCAGCATCTACATTCACAACGGCAAGATTGCGGCCGTGGGCAAGACCGTGCAAGCGCCCGGCAATGCCACAGTGATTGACGCCACCGGGAAGTGGGTGATGCCCGGCATCATTGACTCGCACTCGCATATCGCCCTGGATGAAGACGTCAATGAGGCTACCAGTCCCATCACGCCGCATATGATGATGAAGGACGCCTTCGACTACAACGACAAGATGATCTATCGCGCGCTGGCCGGAGGCGTGACCACCTCCTTGCTGCTGCACGGCTCCGCCAACATGATTGGCGGACAAGCTGTGGTGATCAAGCACAAGTTTGGCCTGGGCCGCGATGATCTTCTGTTCCCCGGCGCGCCGCAGTCCATCAAGTTCGCCAGCGGCGAGAACCCCAAGCGAGTCTACGGGCAACGCAATCAGCTTCCTTCCACCCGCATGGGTAATTTTGAAGTGATGCGCGCGGCCTTTACAGAAGCGCGTGAGTACATGCGCGAGTGGGACGACTACAACGCCAAAGTTAAGAAAGGCGACAAGGATGCGAAAGCGCCCAAGAAGGACCTGAAGCTGGAAGCTCTGGCAGACATTCTGCGCGGAAAACTTCTCGTCCAGATCCACTGCTATCGCGCCGATGAATTCCTCACCGAGATGGCCCTGGCCAAGGAGTT
>DATDGH010000047.1:0-4578 GCA_036522215.1 Candidatus Angelobacter sp.
GCTGATGCGGGCAGCATTGCGTGCTGCCCACGACGCAGGTGTCGAGTTTCGCGGCCAGATCCCTGTCCAGCAGATTCGCCCAACGGACGGTCAAATTGAAGTGTTGGCCGGTAATGATCGTTTTCTAGCGCGGTCGGCCATTAATTGTCAGGGAGCATGGTCGGGAGCTCCTGTGCGTCCGCGAAAGGGGCAGATGCTCTATCTAGAACCGCAGCAAACTGGCTTATTAAATCGCGTTTTGCGAACTCCCGAGGTATACCTGGTGCCGCGAAGCTCCGGGAGAATTCTGGTGGGTGCAACGGTGGAAGATGTCGGCTTTGACAAAACTGTCGAGCGGCAAGTGATTCAGCACCTTCATCAATCCGCGGCCGGGTTCATTCCTCAACTGGCCTCCGCTCCCGTTGTTTCGAGCTGGGCCGGCTTGCGTCCCGGCACTCCCGATGATTTGCCTATTCTGGGACAAACTGAAACTCCCGGAGTGCTCATCGCCAGCGGACATTTTCGCAACGGCATTCTGCTGGCTCCAATCACAGCCCGGATTATGGCGGACCTGGTGTCTGGTCAACTGCCTGAGATAGATATCTCTGCCTTTTCTCCTGCGCGTTTCACCAATGTAATCACGTGAGCCCCTGCACCACGGTTAAATCTTCCTGTAACCTATATCTGTGCAGCTCTTACTGATAATCCTTCTGGTCAAGTTGGGAGTGGCCACTGCCGTGGGCAGCGTTTTGGGCCGCACCAAGGAATTCAAGAAGCGGCTGTTCAAGCACCACCGTTCCTATCGCGAATCCACATTTTTAACCCTCTTCGTCTGCATTCCTTTTGCTCTTGGGGTTTACATCCGCTGTGCCGCCCACTGGTCGCCGGCAGATCTGGGATTTGAAGCCTCTGTCCTCATGGGTGTGATTGGCGGTCGGTATGCTGGTGCATTGGGCGGAGCTCTGCTGGCTCTGCCGGCGCTGGCCTACGGTGAGTTTCTAACCTTGCCGTTCAATATTCTCGCAGGAGTGGTCGCAGGATTGTTACGGCACTTCTGCCGCAGCGAAGAGGAGATCTGGACCTTTTCTCCGTTCATTGACCTGAGCATTTATCGCTGGATGAAACGCATCCTGCGGTATCCCCGGATTGACTGGCAGACTGCGTTCTTCCTCGTCATCATTGCCTTGCAGGCAGGCCGCCTGGAGCTTAGATACGCGGCGCCGAAACTTCTCTTCGCCAACGATCCCGCAGCTCCCGCGCCTGTTGCCCTCCTGGCGCTGTTCGCCTTTGTGGTTGCCACCATCGCGGTTCCCATAAAAATCTGGAACAACGCGCGCATTGAGATGAAGCTGGAAGAGCAGGAACGCCTTCTGCTGGTAGCCAGGCTGGATGCCCTGCAAAGCCAGATCAACCCTCACTTCCTGTTCAATACTCTCAACTCGGTTTCCTCCCTTGTGCGATTTGATCCTGACCGGGCGCGTGGGCTGATTGTGAAGCTGTCAAAGATTCTCCGGAGGCAATTGGGCAAGCATGATGACTTTGTGCAGCTTCGCGAGGAAATTGAATTCATTGACGATTATCTCGACATCGAAGTTGTCCGCTTTGGCCCGGACAAGTTGCGCATCTGCAAAGATCTCGATGCGGAGACGCTGGACATCGTGATTCCCAGCATGTTGCTTCAGCCCCTGGTGGAAAACAGTGTTAAACACGGCCTGGCTCCGAAGGTGGAGGGCGGCAGCATTACTCTGCGCAGCCGCGTTCAGGAAGGCAAGCTGGTGATTCAGGTGGAAGATGATGGAGTAGGAATGAGCGCGCCGCCCGCGGTGGCTGCCCAATCCATGAATTCAGGCGCCGGAATTGGAATGATGAATGTGGCCGAGCGTCTGCACGTTTTGTTCGGGGATGAAGGCAAGGTCACAGTGCAGAACCGCGATACCCAGGGAACCATGGTAATGGTAGAGTTGCCCATCCTGCAGCAGGAACTTGCAGGCAGTGATGTTGGGTCTGCTATTTATGCCTTGCGCTCCAGCACTCGTTCATAGAACCTCTCATATTCAGGGATGATTTTGGAGGCGCAGAACCGCGATTGCGCCTCCCAACGCGCTGTTTTTCCCATCTCGCGTAAGCGCTTCTCATCTGAAAGGAGGTCAATAGCATAGCGCGCCATGGTGTCTACATCACCCACCTCGGCCAGAAAGCCGCTTATCTCGTGGTCAATCACCTCCGGGACGCCACCGACCTTGGTCGCGATGGCGGGCACCTCGCAGGCCATTCCCTCAAGCGCAGCCAGGCCAAAGGATTCCAGTTCGCTGGGCACCAGCATCAGGTCGGCGATGGAGAGCTTTTCGTGCACGCGATCAACCTTGCCTAGAAAATCGACCTTGCTGCGTAATCCTTTTTGGTCCACCAGCCATTCCGCGCGCGAGCGCTCCGGGCCATCGCCCATGAGCAGCAGCCGCGCCGGAATCTGTTTCTGTACGCGATCAAAGATTTCGATTACATCGCCGAGCCGCTTGACCGGTCGAAAGTTGGAAACATGGACCAGAATACGTTCATCCGGAGCGGCAAACTCACTGCGCCGGTCTGCCGCCTTGGGGTCGCGCCTGTACACGTCGCAGTTGACGAAATTGTGGATGACCTCAATGGGATGGCGGATTTCAAATTCTTGCAATGTACGTTTCTTGAGATAGTTCGAGATGGCGGTGACGCCGTCACTGTTTTCAATCGCATATCGGGTGACCGGCAGATATGAGTGATCGGCCCCCACGATCGTGATGTCCGTGCCGTGCAGTGTGGTGACAAAGGGAAGGTGGCGCGGCTTGTCCGCCGCAGCCAGCATCTGGCGCGCGAGCAGGGCACTCACCGAATGTGGAATGGCATAGTGGACGTGCAGGATGTCCAGTTTGTAGATGTCCGCGACCTCGGCCATGCGCGTAGCCAATGCCAGATCGTAGGGCGGATATTCGAACAAGGGGTACTGGGAGACTGTGACCTCATGAAACAAAATGTGCGGATAATTGCTGTTCAGCCTGATGGGCTGCTGATAGGCGATGAAATGGACTTCATGTCCGCGGGCCGCAAGCTCAATGCCCAGCTCGGTTCCTACCACTCCGCTGCCGCCGTAAGTCGGATAACAGGTGATTCCGATTTTCATGCATTTATGGGCTATTGGCTCTTTGGCCCTTAGCCTTTGGCCTTTAGCTTTAGACTTCTCACGACGCTTTTCCGTGTGAATTAATTTCGATTCAAACCGAAATGTTGGGATTCACCAAATTTGAACGTTGGAACGTTCCATAAGGCACAACTCAAGAGCCAAAAGCTAAGAGCCAAGAGCCAGGTCTTCGTACGAAATCAGCTCAACTCCACGCTTTGTGAGCGCATTGCGAGTCTCTTCGGAGGTAAGCGCTTGCAGTTCTATTTGCCGCGACGCGCGGAGACGTGTTCCCGAGGCTGCCAGGGCTGCGTCCACATAGCCGGGATGGCAGACCAGCTCCCAGGTGCCTTCCGGTAAAGCCTGAATTGTGCGCAGCAGCAAGGGCTGATCTAGCTTGCCGGTGGCGATCACTCCAACCGCGCCTTCTGTTGTAGAAAGGCCCTCTTCGCGGACGATCCGAGAAAAATCAGATGCGTACTTCAACAGGAGTGCGACTTCAAGCGCCCGGATCCACAACGCCGGTGTGCTTATGACCGCTGCACCCGGCCATGCACGAAAGCGTTCGAACGGATTTCTGATGGCGGAAACGCCGCAGGCTTGGGCAGCCTTTAACACCGGCCGCAACACATGAGGAAACATGTGCGTGTGCTTGTGGGTGTCCACATGGGTCACCACCAGCCCGGCTGATTGTATTTTTCGAATCTGAGTTTCAGCTTCGCGTTGAATTTCATCCTGCATAATCCGCTTTCGTGTGGCTGCCAGTGCAAAATCCTTGAGGCTACTTCTGAATCGAGCCGCCCCATTGGTCAGCGAAGGGACGTGACTGCTGAGCGGCTCACCATCAATCAGCACAATGTGGCAGCCGATTTTAAGTTCCGGCACCGTGTGGGCAATAGCCACCGCTTCTTCAAACTGTGGCGAGCTGGCCATCAATGTAGCCGACGTGATTGCGCCAACGCGGCCGGCCTCTTCGATTGCGCGATTCACCCCAGAGGTGAGGCCCAGATCGTCGGCATTAATGATGAGTCGCGGCACCGAGATGATTTTAGCCGCGAATCAGGACATTGAGTAATTGGGTAACTTTGTAATTGGGTAATTGAAACGCGGCCGAAAACTGCCTATGAATAACGTGTGAATTGGAGTATCTTCAAAGCAAACCAAGAATGTTTCTGTTGACCAACGTCTTATTGCCGCTGGCATTGCTTGCTTTAGGCGTGCGTACTTGGCGTCTCACATACAAGCGCGGCTGGAATCAGGTCCTGCCCATCTTCAGTCGCTATACAGCTTTTTATTGCATCTCCACAACCATGCTTCTGGGCCTTTCCTATTGCAGTCTGTATCCGGGGCACATGCAAGCAACAATCTGCCTGTTAGACTCCTACGGCTTTTATTCCGTTCAGATTGTCAACATGATCTTTCTGCTTGGGGTGCTCTACGAGTTGGTG
>DATDGH010000048.1:0-6881 GCA_036522215.1 Candidatus Angelobacter sp.
GGAAAAGAGAAGGTAGAAGGCACAGATGTCTACCATTTGAAAATCACGCTCAAGAATGGTGACATCCGCAATACCTATCTGGACGCCGACAGCTTTCTTCCCATCAAGACGATTGCTAAAACAACGATTCGCGGCACTGAGGTTGAACTTGAAACCGCCATCGGTGACTACAAGCAGGTGGACGGAATCATGTTTCCTTTCTCCATAGAGCAGCGTCCCGTGGGAGGCCAGGGCCCCGGACAGAAGATTACTTTCAAGAAAGTGGAGTTCAACATCCCTGTGGAGGATTCGTTTTTCACGATGCCCGCGCCGGCGCCGCAGCCTGCACCGGATAAATCCGGGCCTGCTCCAGCGTCTTCCGGGGACCAACCTAAACCGAACAGCGGATCCAAGCCCCCGCAAAACTGATTGCAGAAGGTGCGATCCATGAAAAATCTGAGCGCCAGTTGTGCCTTTCTATTGCTCTGCCTGGTCACTGCCGGAGCCCAGCAGGCACAGATTGATTCCGATACCTTTGGCGGTTATGAAGCTCGTTCGATCGGGCCGGCAGTCATGGGCGGTCGCATTGCTGATATTGATGCGGTCACGGACAAGCGGCTGACCATCTATGTCGGCTCCGCCGGTGGCGGCCTCTGGAAGTCCAATGATGGCGGTATTACTTTTAAGCCCATATTCGATAAACAGCCAAGCCTCTCCATCGGTTCCGTAAAAATAGATCCCAACGATCCCAAGACTATCTGGGTGGGGACAGGTGAATCATGGACGCGGAACAGCGTTTCTATCGGAACCGGACTTTATCGCAGCAAAGATGGTGGTGACAGCTGGCAGAAGATGGGCCTGGAAAACACGGAGCGGATTGCGCGAATTGTAATCAATCCTAAAGACAGTAATACGGTCTATGTTTGTGCTCCCGGTCATCTTTGGAATTCTCATCCTGATCGTGGGGTCTTCAAGACAACAGATGGCGGCAAGACCTGGAGCAAGATCCTGTACGTTGACGACAACACTGGTTGCTCCGATCTGAGCATGGACTTGGAGAATCCGCAAGTCCTGTTTGCAGGGATGTGGCAATTTCGGCGCAAGCCGTACAGTTTCGAATCGGGCGGCCCAAAGAGCGCTCTCTACAAATCCACAGACGGTGGCGCGACTTGGAAGCAGCTCAAGAATGGCTTGCCGGCGGGCACACTGGGCAGGATTGCGGTTGCGATTGCGCCTTCTAAACATAACGTAGTCTATGCCCTGGTGGAAGCCAAACATACCGCACTCTACCGTTCCGATGATTCCGGTGAAACCTGGGCAGAGAAAAACAGCGACTCTAACACCGTCGGGCGGCCATTTTATTTTGCGCGGATCGTAGTTGATCCATCCAATCCTGATCGGGTGTACAAGCCGGGTTTCGTTCTTACTGTGAGTGATGACGGCGGCAGGAGTTTTGCTGGTACCTTTGGCGGGTTTACCGGTGGCGGACCGCATAGCGACTTTCATGCCGTCTGGGTCAATCCTAAAAATACCGATGAGGTGATTATTGGCACAGACGGCGGCGTGTATCAGTCGGAGGACCGCGGTTCGCACTGGCGTTATCTTTCTGTGCTTCCAGTCTCGCAGTTCTATCACGTCACATACGACATGGCGCAACCATACAACGTGTACGGCGGTCTTCAGGACAACGGCACCTGGATGGGACCGTCGCAATATCCCGGCGGTATTCACAATTGGGATTGGCATGATATCGGCTTTGGCGACGGCATGTGGGTCCAGGTGGATCCCAAAGATCAGGACGTGGTTTACGTGGAGTACCAGGGCGCAAAGATTTCGCGTTTCCGCAAATCCATTCTGGAACGCAAAGATATTCGTCCGCTTCCCCGGCCGGGCGAGCCCGAATTCCGCTTCAACTGGAACTCACCCATTCACATCGGCGCAAGCGGAGCTCTCTACCTGGGCGGTCAGTTTCTATTCCGCTCCACCAACCAGGGAGAGTCATGGGACCGCATTTCTCCGGACCTTACCACTAAAAACCCGGAGTGGCTGAAGCAGGAAGAGTCCGGCGGAGTCACCATTGACAATTCTGACGCGGAGAAATACGAGACCATCTATACCATCAGCGAATCACCAAAAGACTCAAAAGTGATCTGGGCCGGCACTGATGACGGCAATCTTCAACTCACCCGTGATGGCGGCAAAACCTGGACGAACCTGGTGAAAAACATTTCTAACCTTCCGCCTAACACCTGGGTGAGCAGCATTGAGGCCAGCCATTTTGATGCTGCAACCGCTTATGCCACATTCGATGGCCACATGTCCGGGGACATGAAGGCCTACGTTTACAAAACCGCCGATTATGGCAAGAGCTGGCAGCAACTCTCGGGAGCAGGCATCGACGGTTATGCTCATGTGGTTCGTCAGGACCTGGTAGATGCAAACCTCTTGTTCGTCGGCACCGAGTTGGGCCTGTTTCTTTCTTTAGACGGCGGCGCACACTGGGCGCAATTTACCGGCAACCTTCCCAACGTGGCCGTGCGCGATGTGGTGGTCCAACCTCGCGATGGCGACTTGCTGATCGCCACTCACGGACGCGGAATCTACATCCTGGATGACCTCACTCCGATTCGCAAGATGACGCCCGACGTGCTTGACGCCGACGCTGCCTTTCTGGAGGCACGTCCCTCGATAATCCCTATTCCCGCTTCGGAGCAGCGCTTTGATGGCGACGCGGATTTTACCGGGAGGTCTCCCGGTGAGAGCGCCGCCATTGTCTATTATCAGCAAAAAAGACACATCATTGGTGATCTGAAATTCGAAATCTACAACCAGAAGGGCGACCTGATCTCCACCATCAGTGGCAACAAGCGCAAAGGACTCAACCGGCTGGAGTGGCCCATGCGCCTGAGTCCGCCAAAAGTTCCAGCAGGCGCCTCAGTCGTTCAAAATCAATATGCCTTTTTCGGTCCCCACGTTCCTACCGGGAACTACACCGTCAAATTGATCAAAGGCAGCCAGACCTACACTTCAAAGCTGGTGCTTGTTCCTGATCCGCGCAGCCACTATTCTCAACCGGACCGCGATTTGCAACAGCAAACTGTCCTCCGGCTTTACAAGGAACTGGAACACCTCACCTACGTGGCCGACGCGGTTGTGGATGCTCGTGATCAGGCACGCAAACGGCTCGCGCAAATCAGTTCCGGCGATCCGGCGGTTTCTAGTCTCCAGCGGCTGGCTGATTCTATGGAAGCTCTTCGCAGCCGGCTGGTGGCGGTGAAAGAAGGCGGCGCCATCACCGGGGAAGAGAAGCTGCGGGAGAAAATTGGCGACCTCTATGGCAGCATTAATGAATATGATGGCCGCCCCACTCAATCCCAGCTCGATGGTGTGCAAACCGTGCTGGCCTTGTTAAACCAGGCTGAAGCCGATTTTCAAAAAATACTCGCCACTGAACTCCCGGCGATCAACACGACGCTCGAAAAACAGAGGCTCCAGCCCATCAAGCCTCTCATCCGCGAGGATTGGGAGAAGAAACAAGCTCGATAGTCTTGATAATTCTGCTGATTTCGCGCTGTTGACTATATGATTATTCTGTGTTTTGCCGTTATTTGCTTGTGATTTATATCACATGCTTGCCTTGACTTATATCGCATACTTCCTGCATGACTTGGTGTAAGATTTTCCCAATTAGGTAATACCAGGTAAGGAGAACAGATATATGCAGGCAGTCGCTAAGCGGCAGCCCGTTCCACTTCGGGCCAAAATCATTCCATTCCCACAGCTTGCTTCGGTCACAACTACTGTGAAACAGCGCACCATACCAAAGTGGTCGTTGTGGTTCACAGTCGTAACCTTGGCAGCAATTATCGGCGAGATCTGGTCTTCCCGTTTGTAGAGCCGGGCGTCCGGCGGCTTTAACTCACGCAGAAAGAGGTTGGCGGAGTTCTATGAGATAGTTCCGAAAGAAGTCTGCCAGCATGCTCCCCACAGTTTTACTCTTTGCCTGGCCTTCCTGTGCAAATCCCGCGCTGTTTTCTTTGCTTTCTTTTTCGCTCCTGTCCGGCAGTTCCTCGCCGTCAGGTTTTGCTCTTGATTTTTTTGCTGTTGCTCCTCACCTCAAACTCCTCTGTGCCCTCCGCCACAGGCTCGCCGTGGCTAGCTCTTCCGCGTTGGAGGTGTTGGCCTTGGTTGCCGCCGGCCGCGCTGTGATTAAATCATGGAATGCTCACGATGGCAGACATGAAGAGCGAATTCAGGCCCATGCTGCGCCTGGCGCTTCCCCTGGCGCTGACGGAGCTGAGCTGGATTGTCATGGGCCTGGTGGACACAATGATGGTGGGGCGTTTGCCTTATAGCGCTGTCGCTATCGGGGCGGTGAGCCTCGGCGGCATTTTCTTGTATACCGTGGGCATTTTCGGTAGCAGTATCATGCTTGGCCTGGATACTCTGGTTGCGCAAGCCTACGGAGCTGACAGACTGGAGGACTGTCATCGAGCTTTTTGGAATGCATTGTACGTGGCTCTGGTGCTGGGCCCGGCATTGATGGTTGTGGTCCTGGTGATGCTGCCGTTCCTCAATCGCTTTGGCATTGATCCCCAGGTTCTGGCTTACACGGCGCCGTTCGTGAAGATCCGGACGTTGAGTGCGCCTCCGCTGGTGCTCTATTTTGTGTTTCGCCGCTATTTGCAATCCATGGCGATTGTCAAGCCGGTGGTTTTTGCCAGCGTGTCAGCCAATGTTGTGAATCTGCTGGGCAATTGGTCACTGGTGTACGGACATCTCGGCTTTCCCGCGCTGGGCGTGTCAGGTAGCGGCTGGTCCACTCTGATCTCTCGCATTTATATGGCGATTGTGCTGGCAATTGCCGTTGTCTACTACGACCACAAACGCGCCAGTGGATTGTGGCGAACGTCACAACGTCTGGAAGTGCGTCGCATACGGGAGATGCTGCGCCTGGGAGTTCCGGCGGCAACCCAGCTTCTGTTGGAAATCTCGGCGTTCACTGTTACTACGGTCTTGATCGCACGACTGGGCGCCGTGCCGCTGGCTGGAAATCAGATCGCGCTGAACGTCGCCAGCATAACCTTTATGGTGCCGCTGGGAATTGGATCGGCTGCCGCCGTGCGAGTCGGCCAGGCGATTGGGGCTCACGATCCTCATGGCGCGGTGCGGTCGGGATGGATGGCGCTCTTGTTTGGAACAACCTTCATGTTCTTTTCCGCGCTCACGCTATTCCTTTTCCCTCGGGCAATCGCTCGCATTTACTCACCGGACCCGCAGGTTATCCGCATGGGTGCAGCGTTGCTGGTTGTGGCTGCCGTATTTCAGTTGTTTGATGGTTTGCAGGTTGTCACTACCGGCGCCTTGCGCGGAGCAGGGAACACCCGCACTCCCATGTACGCCCATTTGCTGGGCTACTGGATTATTGGAATGCCGCTGGGAGCAATCCTGTGCTTCAAATTTGGCCTTGGCGCCGTGGGTTTCTGGTCAGGCCTTTGCGTAGCCATCGTTCTCATTGGCAGCCTCTTGCTTTTTGTGTGGCGCCGCGTGACTCTGCGCTTGATCTCGTCCGACGCATTCGAATTCAAGGTGCAAGCGCAGCCCGACCTTAATTAGTTACGACTAGTTACGAAAGTAACCTTCCACATCTTGGAAAATCGCGTGAAGATAAGAAGGCTTTAATCTTGAGTAACAGGCAAATGTAGCCGGGATTGTACTGGTTTCTCGGGCAGATTTACCTTTTGCTTCGGATAATTTCTCCATCAGCAGTTGACTATCCGTTAGTTCATGGTACGACAGGACAGGAACTACGGTTAAATCATGAGGAAAGAGTGCTAGTGTACTATTTGACTTCGGGAACTTGATTAATAGGTTCCATGAATGATGAGGCCCGGAAAAACTTATGACTAACATCTACGATGCGATTAAAGAAAAAGAAAACCAGATTGCCATTTTTCAGGCACAAATCTCAGGACTTCAGGCGGAGATTGAAGCTCTTCGCGTGGCTGCCCGGATTTTAGAGGGCGGAGGCGTCGGCTCTTCTGAAGGCGCGCGTCCGGTAGCAGCGACAGCTCCCAACGGTGGAGCTGACAAGAAACGGGTTTGGCCGTAAATTCAGGTTGTTGTCGCCGTAAGCGTTGTTCCTGCCTCATGGCTCTGAACTCCCCCGAACGCGTATGGCAAAGTTAGTTCAAACCACCTGACTTTCGCCCGAGCCAGTTCATGAATTGGTAAAACCTGGAAAAGCTGACGCGCCGTGTAATTTTCGCATGGCCGGTTACCTGCTTTTCTTATTTTGATACTTCCGGCCTGTCAATATTTCGGGCCGGAACGCGGATTTGTAGCGAGTCAACCAGATTTGGCAGGCGGAATTTTAAATCGCTTTTAGGGACGGCGGAACATGGCAACCCAAGCTTCGGACTCTATCAAGCAACGACCACGAACCACAACCGCGGACGAACTGGCAGTAGTCGTCCAGCGGGCGCAAGCCTTCACCAACGCCTCGGGCGCGGCCATTGCCATTGGCAATTCGGAGGAACTTGTTTGCCGGGCGCGGAGTGGCTCCAGCGCTCCCGACGTGGGCACCTCCATGCGCGTAGAGGGATCATTCACTGGAATCTGCATCCAAAGCGGCAAAGAACTTCGTTGTGATGATGCGGAGACAGACACACGTGTTGATACCGCCGCGCTTCGTTCTCTCGGCATCCGCTCCCTGGTGGTCACCCCAATCAAAGATGAAGGCAAAGTGATTGGAGTGCTGGCAGTCTTTGCGCCCACGCCCCATGCCTTCACCATTACGCACGTCGCCGTGCTGAAGACCATGGCGGACCAGATTTCCACTCTGCTGCAGAAGGAGCGCAGGTCACCCAGAGAAGAAGCGCATGCAGAAACTCCCGTAGCCC
>DATDGH010000049.1:0-6556 GCA_036522215.1 Candidatus Angelobacter sp.
GATCGTCTTGTTGGAGATTCCTCGCTCACTTCTTTTCCGTAACAATTTCTGAGAAATCCGCGATGCTGGAGAATTCGTCCACAAATGTCTGCAGCAGGCCCAGCCGCTGGGCACGGAGTTCTTCGTCTTCCACCATCACCATTACTTTATCGAAGAACATATCAATTGCCGGCCGCAGTCGGGAAATTTCCAGCAGAGCCTGCTCATATTTCTTCCCGGCGCGCAGGGTATTTACTTTAGCGGCGACCACCGGAACCTCCGCAGCTAACTTCTTCTCCGCATCTTCCGGCAAAAGGGCTGGATGGAACGGATGAGCTACGCGCTTGTTGGAATCGTGCGCCTGCCGCAGGATGTTCTTCATGCGCTTGAATGAGGTTGAGATGGCCTCAAAGTCCAGGGAGGGACGCACCTTGGCCACCGCCGAGGCGCGAGCCACTGCGTCGACAACATCATCCATGCCAGCGGCCAGCGCGGCGTTGACCACATCGTAAGCCAAGCCAGAAAAATCACGCAGATAAAATTCCAGGCGTTCGTGGAAGAAAGCCTGGACGGCCTCTTTGTAAGCTTTGTCGTCCAGCTTGAATCTTCGCTCGGCTTCACTTCCCTTGTAGCGCTCACGAGCATCGCCCAGTATCGCCCAGATCGTCAGAGGCAGCTTATGCTCCGCGATAATCTTGATGATTCCATTAGCCTGCCGGCGGAGAGCGAACGGATCTTTGGAGCCAGAAGGAACCATTCCCAAGGAAAACATCCCGGCTATGGTGTCAGCTTTGTCGGCGATGGACAAAACTGCTCCTTCGAGAGCTCGCGGTACTGAGTCTTCCATGGAAGCGGGTTTGTATTGATCGTAGATGGCGGCGGCAACGACTCGAACAAATTCCGAATTTTTGTCGTATGCGTGTAAGCCCTGGGCGCGGACGTACAGTCCTCCAATGATGCCCTGCAATTCCGTAAATTCCTTTACCAGTTCAGTCGTAAGGTCAGTTTTGGACAAACGCGCGGCTTCATGAAGTGAGTCGTGACCCGCCTGCCTGCTTACCTGCCGGAGTGCGGCACCTATCACTGTTGTGAGACGGGTGAGACGTTGGGTCTTGTCATAGTAGCTGCCCAATTCCTTTTGAAATGTAACCGCCCTCAACATCTCGACGCGCGTGTTCAGCGGAATCTTCTGATCGGTGTCCCAGAAGAAGCGGGCGTCGTTGAAGCGAGCGCGCAAGACGCGCTCATTGCCATGACGAATCAATCCGGCGGGATCGCCATCAGTATTCAACACTGCAAGAAAATGCGGCGCTAATTTTCCGGACGAATCTTCGATGGCAAAGTATTTCTGGTGGTCGCGCATCACCGTGACCAGAACCTCTTCCGGCAAAGACAGGAATTGGGAATCGAAATTGCCAAGAATAACGGAAGGCCATTCAGTCAGGTTGATAACGGTCTTGAGGAGTTCTGGATCCTCACGCCAGCGCGCACCAGGGACCGTACGTGTGGTCGCGTCTAAGGCTTTGCGAATGCGCTGCTCCCGTTCCTCAGCGTTGGCAATTACATGAGCCCCGCGCATGGATTCGATATAGCTGGATGGGGCGGAGATTGTGGACAGCGCGGGAGGACCAAGGATCCGATGCCCTCGCGATCGATTCCCTGCCCTGATTCCGCCGAATTCCAGGGGAACGACTTCGTGGTCCAGCAGTGCGACAATCCAACGCACGGGCCGCACAAAGCGCTCCGGCTTACCAGTGCGCCAATACATGTTCTTGGACCAGTAAAGCGCCGCGATTTCTTTAGGTAGGAGTTCTGACAACACATCCTTGCAGGGCCTCCCCTTGTTAATCACGGTTGCGGCCAGATACTCACCTTTGGGAGTTGTGACCTTCTGCAATTGTGTGACGTCAAGGCCGGCTTTTCGCGCGAAAGCCTGGGCTGCGGCCGTGGGTTGGCCATCTTTGTATGCCACTTTCAAGGCCGGCCCGGTAAGCTGCTCCTGGGTATCAGGCTGGCTCACGGGAAGGCCTCGGGCGATGAGGGAAAGCCGCCTCGGAGTTTCTGCTGTGGCAACCTCGCCCGCAGGCTGAAGGCGGTTGTTCTTCAATAGATCAAGAATGCGCTTTTCTAGTTCCTGGCTGGCATCAGATATCATGCGCGCAGGAATTTCTTCGCAGCCGATTTCCAGCAGAAAGTCCGCCATCAGGCTGCTCCTTCTTTCTGTTTCGTTCTTGGCTCCGGCGGGGCCAACTGCTGCGCCTGGAATGCCTTTGCCAATCCCACAGCGAGTTGGCGAATGCGGGCTATCACTCCTACGCGTTCAGTGACTGAAATCGCTCCGCGGGCATCGAGAATGTTGAACAGGTGAGAACACTTCAGGCACAGATCGAAGGCGGGCAGCAGAGGAAATCGCTTCCATTCGGCTTCACTCACTGCCTTGCCGCTGAGCGCATTGAATTGGCCGATCAACTTCTGGCACTCAGACTCGTAAAGCTCCAGATGCTTCCATGCCAAGGCAACGTCGGCCGCTTCGAAGTTGTACACCGAGAACTGCAACTCCTCCAGATAGCGAACATCCCGGTACCTGAACTCCGCACCACTTGAATCGCGAACCCACACCATGTCATAAATGCTGTCTGCATCCTGAATGAACGCAGTGATGCGCTCCAACCCATAGGTCAGCTCGGCGGAAATTGGATCCAGATCGATGCCTCCGCACTGCTGGAAGTAAGTGAACTGCGTGATCTCAAGGCCATCCAGCATGACTTGCCAGCCGATGCCCCATGCGCCCAGCGTAGGCGACTCCCAGTTGTCTTCCTCAAACTTGATGTCGTGCTGGCCCAGGTCAATGCCTATTGCCTGCAAGGACTCCAGATAGAGCTCCTGCACATTCTCCGGCGGCGGTTTGAGAATTACCTGGAGTTGCAGGTGCTTGTAGAGCCGGTTGGGATTGTCGCCGTAGCGGCCATCGGCGGGGCGACGCGAGGGTTGCACATAGGCGACGCGATAAGGTTTTGGTCCCAGCACGCGCAAAAAGGTTTCCGGCGCCATGGTTCCCGCACCCACCTCAACGTCATAGGGCTGCTGCAGCACACATCCGCGCTCCGCCCAGAAGGTTTGGAGACGCAAAATCAGTTCCTGAAATGTAAGGGCTTGAGACATCGAACTTAGTAATTTATCAGAAGAAGCACTCAGCACTTGGCATTCAGCAGTCAGCCCCGAAACATTTTGGAGGGAAATTGTCTAATTTTACGGGAGAAACAGTTCCGAGCTTGATGAGAAACGGCAACGGCCGGCCATGAAGCTGAGCGCTCAAGCGGACGTCTTCCGGCTAGCGGTCAGAAGACTTGGTGGGCATGACACAGCACCCGCATTGGGATGCCTTACTCCCTCTTACTTCAGTGGTGGTAATCCACTGGATGCTGACGAGGGGGGCTTCCCCACCAGGGTCAGGTCTTTGCTCAATCGGTTTTCCGGTTGCAAATCCCTGGCCTTGTGTGCGTACGGAAACACACTCAACTGGCGCCGACTGATTTTGACTTTACAGCTCAGCAGGAAGCTCCACTGAGCTTCAATCGGCTTACATTCATCTGGAACATCATCGGGGCCAGTGTTCGAACCCGTCCACTCAGCCAGCGGACGACCGACAGGTGGAATGATGGGTGTGCCCGGCGGTACGCTCCTGCCATCAGAGGAGACCTGAGCGCTGAACCCGCGCACCACAAAAGGTGCTTTCTGGCAACACCCAAGGCCGCTGTGGTCAAGTTTGTCTGGGTATGGGCACTCAGGGCTGACGCTGGGACTCACGGCAGCATAGACAGTGTGTACCTCAATCCACTGCCCTCGGCGCGGCACTTCTCCCTTTGGGGCTGCCTTTTCTTTGGGGCACCCCTGTGTGTTCTCGACCGGAACGTGATAGTGCTGGTCGCAACGGTACAGGGTCTGGCCCTGATACTTGATAGTTGCGGCGCCGACAATGTCGGTAATCAGCGAGTCCGCACGGACAGGCGGAGTGCCGTTGTAGACTCCGGGGAAGGGCTTGGGGGTAACATTGCGCGGCGATTGAGGAATCTTGCAATCGTTCTGCGAGTAACCTCGCGCCGCCAGCGCGGCGACCAACAGCAATGTAGCTCCAAGCCAGGTAGCCTTCTTGAGAGTCATAGTGAAATTCCTTTTGTTGAAGAGGAGAGTACGACTGTTTCCTGGCATGGTCAAGAAGAAACACGCTTCGCCGTCTGGGCAGCATTCCACAATGGGAAACGCTGCTGGCAAAAGCATCCGATAATAGCGCCAGACTGTTTCTTCACCCCAAGCGATCCAGCATGGCTGCTGTAACCAGCTTCTTCTCGATATGCCGCTCAATTCGCTGGGCCAGGAATTTGCGCAGGTCGGCAGCGCGCTGGCGCGGCCATGCCGTGCCGGCGAAGGCCTCAACCGGCGACCGGAACATCTCTGCCGCCACCGTGCGCGACTCAGAAGAAATCTCCGTGCTGGCCAGCCGCTTATCGCTCGCGCACAATAGCCCATCGGCTAAAGCATGAAAATAAGCGCGGTTGCCATTCAGCGCCGCACCGCATTTCACACATTCGCCCAGCGATGGCAACAATCCAATCAGACGCACGATCCAGAGATCGAAATAAGTAAGCGGCATCCAGACGGCGTCAGACTGCAAGTGTCCAATCACGGAAAGAGCCAGACGAAAGATGGAATCGTTGGGCTCACGGTCTGGAAGCAGCTGGTCGATCACCTCGGAGACATATTCCAACGCCAAAACACGGGGGTAGCTGACCTCGGCGACGAGAGGTGAAGCGATGATGTCAAAGGAATCGAGGCGTGCAAGTTCCTGGCCCTCTTTTTCCTGCCAATGAGCCGTCACATGCGTGAGCGGCTCCAGGGCGCCGCCAAAACGTCTCTTGGAGCGCTTGGCTGATTTGGCAACCCCGCGGACCTTGCCCTCCAGACGGGTAAAAAGCGTCACCAGCAGGTCCGCTTCGTGAAACGGATAAGTGCGCAGGACAAGAGCCTCAGACAGCTTTGGCATAAAGAAAAAGCGCGCAACCATCCCGGTTGCGCGCGCAGATCTCTGTTCGGAGGTTAGCGGCCGAAGTATTTGGCGTTAATTTCAGTGTAGTTCTTCCATTTTTCCGGGAGGTCATCCAGCGCAAAAATGGCCGAGACTGGACACACCGGAACGCAAGCGCCGCAATCAATACACTCGACGGGATCGATGAACAACATGTTCGAGCTTTCAAACTGCGGTTCGTCTTTCTTGGGGTGAATGCAGTCCACAGGACAGGCATCCACACAGGCCGCATCTTTAGTGCCGATGCACGGCTCCGCAATCACGTATGCCATAAGGGTCTAATTCTCCAGAGGATTCAGCAATCAGTATTAACCAATAATTTTAACAGTAATCCAGCGTAGCGCAACTGTTTCAGGCGACAATCAATTCTCGCTCACTGCTGGGTTCATACTCCACAATATAGCCAGCCACCGCGCTGGCGGCGACGGTATAGGGGCTGGCGAGATACATCTGTCCCGGGCCACTGCGCCCGGGAAAATTGCGGTTCTGGGCGCTGATTACGATTTGATCGGGCCGGGTAGAGACCCCGGGGCCGGCATTGATGCACGCGCCGCAACTCGGCTCAATCACAATCGCGCCTGCGCGCTTGAAAGCATCAAGGTAGCCCTTGCGAATGCAGTAATCCCGCGTCTCCTGGGAGCCGAACTGAATATAGAACTTGCAGGAATCGGCTACGCGCCGCCCCTGACGCAAAGCTTCAGTCAGAACTTGCGCATACATGTCCATGTCAGCATTCTTGCCGGCTGTACATGTTCCGCCATACGCAATTTCAACCGGGACCGGCGTATTCAGATCGCGAACGAATTTGCCATTGCCAGGATCGCCGGGAGTAGCAACCATGGGCGTAATGTCGTCGGCGTTCAATGTGATGACGTGGGCGTACTCAGCATCGGGATCGCTGAAAAGTCCCTCACAAAGTTTCTCGGCCTCTGCACGCGGCATATGGCGGCGCTCCATAAGGAACTCCACCGTTTTCTCATCGGGCCCAACGATTCCGGTAAAACCGCCGATCTCAGCCGCCATATTGGTCATGGTGGCTCGCTCATCCACGCTCAACTCCTCAATGGCTTCGCCTGAATATTCCATCACCTTGGCCAGCGCTTTGCCGCTGCGGATGTAATCCAAACTCAAGAGCAGCAGGATGAAGTCTTTAGCCGTCACATTGGGCTTGCGGCGACCATGGACAATGACCTTAACTGACTCCGGAACTTTTACCCGTACATCACTGGTAATCCAGGAGTTAAATACGTCTGTCGTGCCGATGCCAAAAGCCACGCAGCCCACGGCGCCCACATGGGGTGTATGGGAGTCGGAACCGACGTTCAACTCGCCCGGCCGGGCGTAGCTCTCCGCAATCACTGAATGGCAGATGCCTTCCGAACCCTTACGGTCAGTCAGCTCACCATGGAGGCGGATTCCCTGCTTCTTAGCAAATTCCTCCTGCTTCAGCTTGAGCCGCCCTGCCAAATCAAGCAGTCCCATCTTTTTCTTTTC